>CAZAVR010000122.1:0-9845 GCA_964488435.1 uncultured Cytophagales bacterium
GTAAGTTGGAGTTTGTTATTGAAAAGCCCCAGCTCGACTCCGATGTCGCTCTGGGAGGTGGTTTCCCATCTTAAATTGGCAGGATATCGGGCACCGGGGGCAAAGTAGGTTTGAAGATTATCAGCCAGGGGAACCTTTCCCGACTGAAGCATGTCAAGTGTGTAGTAGGGTGGGATCGCGGTGCTTCCTGTTTTGCCATAACTCGCTCTTATCTTGGCGTCAGAAATAAAGGGCAGGTTTTTCATGAAGCCTTCTTCGATAAGCCTCCAGGCCAGGGCTGCGGAAGGGAAATAGGCCCATTTGTTTTGATGGCTGTAACGGGAAGAGCCGTCAGCCCGGAAGCTCACTGTTGCCAGCCATTTTTCTCTGAATGCATAGTTTAGTCTGGCCAGACCCGACAGCAGTGTCCATTGCACATACGACGAAGAAGGGGGCTGTATGGTCGTGGCGGATCCGATATTGTATGTTTCGGTTACGTCACTGAGAAAACCCGAGCCAGAAGCAGAGAAGGTTTTCGTGGTTTGCCTTTCGTATGTGAAGGCAGACATGGCAGTAAGGCTATGGTCTTTGCCGAAATTTCTTGTATAAGTGATGATGTTGTCACTGTTCACATATAAATCGGTGTTTGTTCCGATACTTGCAGAACCTGCAGATCCCGGAAATCTCACGCTTGTGTAGTTGTCCGATCGCTGATCCATACTGGTTACGTTTCCGGAAAGTTTTACGGACAACCCTGTCAGCGGTTTCAGTATAAAGGCCAGGTTTGTCATTACCCTGTTTTCGACCTGTTTTTGAGAAACTTCGTTCAGATACGCCACCGGATTAATGACGTCATCCGGACTGAAGGGGTACAATTCATTCATGAGCCTGTAATTGCCGTCGGCTTTATAGGGTCCTACGGTAGGTGCAGCGGTCAGGGCTGCCAGCAAGAGGGAGCGGTTGTTGGCTGTGGGGTTATTATTAACACGGCCCAGAATGGCATTATAGGAAACGGATATTTTGGAAGTGAGGTCATGCTTTATGTTGGCTCTGAGTACAACACGTCCGTAGTCGCTGTTTTTGATCACCCCTTGTTGATCAAGATAACTGGCGCCGATAGAAAACTGGGTTTTGGCGTTGCCGCCGCTGATATTCAGTGCGTGATCCTGGACGAGGGCCTGTCTGAAAATGAGTTCTTGCCAGTCGGTTCCTTTCCCGAAGCCACTGATGTCGCTATCGGAGAAGTAGTTGCTGCCTTGTGTATTTTTCCAGAAAATGTTATACATACCCGCATATTCTTCTGCGTCCATCATGTCTAATTTCTTTCTGACCGTCTGAAAACTGAAGCTGCTGTTAAAGTCGACTTTGGTCTTTCCGGCCTTACCGCTTTTTGTCGTAACCAGAATCACGCCGTTGGCCCCTCTGGAACCATAAATTGCCGTCGCAGAAGCATCCTTCAGGATTTCAATTCGCTCTACATCGGCGGGGTTCAGGATAGCGGAGTTGCCCGGAAAACCGTCGATAATCCACAGAGGATCATTGCTTCCCTGTATAGAATTGGTGCCGCGGATCCGGATTTGCATGGCAGCACCCGGTGCTCCGGAATTCTGTTGTATATGTACGCCTGCCGCGCGTCCTTGCAAGGCCTGACTGATATTTGATGTGGGAAAGGCCGTGAGGTCACTCGCCTTTACAGAGGCTACTGATCCTGTCAGGTCTCTCTTTTTGACGGTTCCATAGCCCACCACCACTACCTCGCCCAGTGCACTTTCGTCCGTTTTAAGCATGACGTGCAGTGTGTTTTCAGTTCCCGTCTGAATTTCCAGAGAAAGGTAGCCTACATAAGAGAAAATAAGCAGTGCATTTCTTTCCAGGTTTCTTAATTCGAATTCACCGTTTGCGTCCGAGACAGCACCGCGTGTGGTGCCTTTGATCAGGATGTTGACCCCCGGGATCGCCTCTCCTTTTTCATCGGTTACTTTTCCTTTGAGCACCGGATCGGTAGTCGGTTTTGGCTGGTCCGGATCCGATTTTTCGCCAGAGCGTACTTTTTGGGGATTCCGGATGCTGAGAATGATACTTTTGTTAGAGAGCTCAAAGGAGAGGTTCAAAGGGGTAAGCAGGGTTTGAAGCACCGTTTCCAGGCGTTCATTTTTTACATTTATTTCGACTTTTCGCTGAGCCTGGATTACCTGAGGGCTATACATAAACCTCACTTTTGCCATCTTTTCGATTTTAGACAGTATGGACTTTATTTCGCTGTCTTTTTCCTGGAGTGTGACCCGCTTTTCAAGCACCTCCTGTGCATGGGTGTCACCGGCGCTGACCAGGCTTGCCACGCAGATAATCAGGCATATCGGGATCAAAGCCACTTTCATAAATAGCCTTAGTAATTGTTGGACGACTAGAATAACTTTCATACTTTTGGTTGTTTTGTATTCAATGAGTTGACACTTTTGGACAAAGCAATTCCCGCCTGGGTTGTATCATAAAACCAGTTTGACGACGTCAATGGGAGGGAATCAGAAGACCGGCAGTGGCGCAAACACTGTTGGTCTTTTTTTATTGGGCGATGGTTTATGATTTCATTGGAAAACGTTTTGGTTCGACATGATCTTCATTAGTTTTTGCAGCTTTTTAAATCCATTACGATTTGACCGTCGATGATGCTGTAAGATCCATTCATGGCCTTACAGATCATGTTGAGCTTCTCAAACATAGGCTCGTCTGCCAGGGAAGCTGTCAGTGAGCACGAACTGATCTGATTTTTGTTAAAGACCAGTTTAATTCCGTATGCTTTTTCCATGGTGGCAAAAACGACATCCAATGGAGTTTCCGAAAAAATAAAGTCCTTTTCCTTCAGAGAAGCATCGACGATGGCCGGATTGGTACTCAATTTCCGTTCAAACTGTTCGTTCTGTTTCCCGTAATTAACTTCCTGATTGGCAGTCAGGAGAATTTCCTTTGAGGGCGGGTCGGTCGTCTTTTGGGAATGGACGGGGAGGGCGGCTTTGAACACGGACACGCTGCCTGTTTTCACCTTAACCGATATGTTTTTTTCATCGGAATAAGACCTGATCTTAAAACTGGTTCCGAGTACTTTAACCGCGAGGTCGGCGAAATGTACGGTGAAGGGTTGCATGGGATTTTTCTTTACATCAAAAAAAGCCTCCCCTTCCAGATGCACGGTTCTCTTGTCTCTATCGAAGACCGGCGGGTAACTGAGCCGGCTTTTGGGACTTAGTGTAACTGTGCTTCCGTCACTGAGTAACAGGCGCTGAGGTTGACCGGTATGATTTACTTTGCTGATTTGATTCTCGCCCTCGCGCACATGAGCAGATCCGGGGCTGACGAATGGGTTTCCTTGTTGCCAGATCGTAAATAGCCAGCCGGCGCCTGCCAAAGTGATAAAGAGAGCGGCGGCGTAGTAAGCCCATCGTCTGTTTGATCTGGTATAAGCTACATCAGGCGTGGCTTGAGGCAGGCCGTTGTTATTGCGATGCTGTGCCAGGACTTTTTCGCCAAATCTGTGAATATACTCATCTGAAACCATCGGCTTGTCCGCAGACAAACGGATGAGAAATTCACGGGCGACCGCCATTTCATTCTTTGTTGAAGAAAACTGACTGCCCAAAGCTTCCCAAAACGGGTCATCGGCAGACGGTCCATTGAATACCCACTCGCGAAAACGCGGGTCGTTAATAAAGTCGACTGACTTGAAATCTTTATACTTATTCATCAAATTGGTTAGAAAGTACTTTCTGATACGATTAGAAGAAATACGGTCAGTTATACTCTCTTATCTGTAAATGAATAAGAAATAATTTTCAAATGTCTGTTAAAGAATGGGTTGTGTAAAAGAAAAAAACCATGGATACCCAATTTTCTCTGAGAATGGAAATGCTTTTTTGAAGGAGGTTGGAAACAGATTGTTTGTTAATTCCCATGATCTCGGCGATTTCCTCATTTGTCCGGTTCTCATAGTATCGCAGGAACAGAACTTCTTTTTGGCGTTTGGTCAGGTGAGTGAAGTACTGCCCGATCTTTGTTGAGAGCTCCTCCGACTCATCCATACTGACGAGCAGCGTCTCTATGTTTCCAAAATCAGTCAATTCGTCGTATTGATCAGACAGGGGAAAATCCTCATTTTTGGTTCTGACAGCTCTTATCAGATTATTGCGCAGAGATTTGAACAAGTAATTTTTAACGGAAGCGGGCGCAGACAATTTATCCCGTCTTTCGAGCAAATTCAAAAACAGATCCTGTATAACATCTTCTATCAGGAGCCGGTCTCTGGTGAATTTGGTTCCGTAGTGAAGAAGCGGTCGGAAGTATCTGAGCAGAAGCGTATTGAGAGACCGATTATCACCGTTTTTGAAGCTGGTCCAAACGAGATCATCTGATAGTTCTTTTTCTTGATTGAGAAGCCATTTTTCCATGAAGGTAGGAGAGCTTTCTGTCACGCGTCAAATCATCGTACGAAAGCTGACTTTGCCCGGGTATAACCGGCATTTTATAAATTTATCTGTAAATATCCATATTTATTCTGCAAGGTTGTTTATCAGGCGACGAATATTTTTGTCCCGATAGGATATCTGACGGTTGAGCCTACCTTTCCGGGGCGTATAACAGGCCGGTATCCCTGATGCCCAGGCAGACCATTGGTCGGGACGGGGGGGCGTGAAATTGAGGTAACTTCGATTCCGGTCCTGTTCTCTGAAATCTTTATTTTTGTTTTCCGGGATGTATCGACACTATAAACCCTTACCCTTATGAAAAAGAAAGTAGAAGTGGTGGAAGAGCCGGCTGTGCTGTACGAAGCGGAGATTTCGTCTTTTGATCAGCTGGATTTGTCAAAGCTTTATAGCTATGCGGATTATTTCCGTTGGAAGTTGACAGAGCGGGTGGAGTTGATCAGAGGCATGATCCATAAGATGAGTCCGGCGCCCGGCACTTTGCATCAGTCTGTTTCGATGAAGCTGAGTTTAAGGATCGGCAAGTTCTTTGAGAATAAGCGGTGTAAAGTGTTCGCCGCTCCGTTTGATGTTCGTCTGCCCGAGCCGGGAGGGCCGCCGGAGGATCGTCTGGTGCGGACCGTTGTACAACCGGACCTCAGTGTGATTTGTGATCCTTCCAGGATTGACAGCCGGGGCTGTGTCGGTGCTCCGGATCTGGTCGTGGAAATATGGTCTCCGGGGAATTCACGCAGAGAGAGGGACGAGAAATTTGAACTATATGAGCAGAGTGGGGTGAAGGAATATTGGCTGGCAGATCCTGAGAGTGGAGTGATTCAGTTGTATACCCTGCACGGAAGAAGGTACAGGGGGCTTCAATCATTTTTTGGGGAGGATGTGGTCAGGTCTCCGCTTTTTCCGGGGCTTAAGTTTGTCGTAAAGGAGGTGTTTGAAGGGTAATTGGGAGGGATGATTGGACTTTTTTTTCGTGCGCAGGCTTTTATAAAGCCGGGTGTTCTTCCTGGTTCTGCCAATTGGGGGGCCTCGGTATGTACCACAGGTGTGTACGACAGTTCTTGCCGAAGAGGTTTTTCCTTGTCAGCCCCTTTTGGGGACCGCAAGCGGATGCTATGATGATCAGGCAGTGTAGTTTCATAAATGTCGGTATCTTACACGTAAAATAATGGAATTACTTACGAGTAAGATACCGCCATTTGTTATTGACGACTAAGTATAGTGCGCTAATAGGGCCTTATGCTCTGTTGTACTTTTTTGAAAAAGTTTCTGCCATAATTAATTTATCCGGATTAAAATTACTCGCGATGAAAAAGACTTCGAATTATCTGACCACCTCTACCTTGAATCCAATCAGCTTTTGGATATTCATCAGGTCAGCGCGTTCTGTACTATCACAAAATGACACAGCCGTCCCGTTTGTTCCCGCGCGCCCTGTTCTCCCTATCCTGTGTACGTAGGTTTCGGGTACGTTAGGCAGCTCGTAATTTACCACAAAGGGTAGTTGGTCGATATCAATCCCTCGGGCCGCGATATCAGTCGCCACCAATACACGAATGCGGCTGCTTTTAAAATCATCGAGCGTACGTTGTCTTGCATTCTGCGACTTGTTACCATGAATCGCCGCCGCGTGAATCCCCGTTCTTCCCAACTGTTTTACGAGTTTGTCGGCCCCGTGCTTGGTTCGGGTAAAAACGAGTGACTGAAAGATGTTCTCTCCGTTAAGCAGGGAGATCAGCAGGTCTGTTTTGCCATTTTTTTCAACGAAATATACCGATTGCTTTACGGTTTCGGCCGACGAAGAAGCCGGTGCAACGTTTACTTCTTTCGGATTTTTGAGAATAGATGCGGCGAATTTCCGGATGGAAGGCGGCATGGTGGCTGAGAAGAAAAGTGTTTGCCGGTTTTTGGGTAGGACCGACAGTATTTTCTTTACGTCATGGACAAATCCCATGTCGAGCATACGATCCGCTTCGTCGAGTACAAGTGCTTCCAGATTTGAGAAATCCAGGTAACCCTGTTGCAGCAGATCCAGCAGTCGGCCCGGAGTGGCAATAAGTATATCTATACCCCGTTTTAACTGCTGTACTTGCTTTGCCTGAGGAACGCCGCCAAATATCAGGGCATGAGATAAAGGAAGATACTTGCCATATATGTCGATGTTTTCTGCGATCTGGATGGCGAGTTCACGTGTAGGGGTCAGTACGAGCGCCCTTATACCTTTGTGGCCGCTGGAGCGTCTTTGCAGGATTTCTAAAACAGGGATGGCGAATGCCGCTGTTTTTCCTGTACCGGTTTGTGCGCAACCAATCAGGTCTTCTCCGTTTAGAATAAGGGGGATCACGCGTTCCTGAATAGGTGTCATTGAAGTGTAGCCGAATTCAGAAACAGCCCGAAGAATGGGCGTTGATATATTTGCTTCGTCGAATTTCATTCGAATAAAATGTTCAGTTATTAATAAGTTATCGGATGGGCCGTTTCGTTTGCTTTTCGGACCATTTGTGTATTGCTTTTGCGTCTGTTTTCACGTATGCTATTGATGTATCCCCCCCGGGAAAAAATCACGCGTGATCCTTTCTATGCGGACAGGCATATTCCCTCCGTGACTCAATTCGTAAATGGTCAGGTCGTCATCACACGCGTCACGTCACAGACGGGTATTGTATTTCAATTCTGCTTCACGGGTACAGACGCAGGCGGTAAAACTTTGCCTTTTTGCAGTTAAAAGTGAAATGAACATACGATCCCGCAGACACCGTTGTTCCTGATTCTCGTATTTGTAAGGCTTTTGTTGTAAAGAAAAAACTTAGAAAAAACGCTCCGGCTGATCAGAAAGCCGCATAGTTTAACGAATTATTGTATTATGTGAAAGGCGGCTGGAATAGCGAAAACTGAGAAAGAGACAAACGCCAGGTTAAATCAGAAGTAGCAAAGGCAGGAGCCAAATTATTTATTCTATAAAGGTAAGTCTTTTTTTTGACAATTGCTAGTTTATGCGCTTTTTTTTAGGTGCAATTTGTGCCCGGTTTTTCGGGCGATCGATCCGTTGCAGCGTTTTTGGAAAGCGGCTGATTATCGGCTGTCGTCCCGATGTCAGATATCAGACAAGTACCCGGACATCGGATGCGTACGAACGGTTTGCAACAAACGATATGCCCAGTTTGTCAGGAACAAAGGGAAAGATCTTTGGTTAGAAAATTACCCTATTGCTTCGTCAGCATGCGGAACGCCGAATTCTTTTAAGCTCCGGATATGAGATCTTAGCGCTGTTATAAGAGAAGGATTTTCCAGGTACTTTAGTCCGAAATCCTGTGCTGTTTGTTTGATGATAACAGATATTTCCGGGTAATGTACATGACATATTTTCGGGAAAAGATGATGTTCTATCTGGTAGTTTAATCCGCCAAGGCACCAGGTCAGTATTTTGCTGCCGGCAGAGAAGTTGACGGTGGTCTCTAACTGGTGAACCGCCCAGTCACTTCTAAGCTTTCCTGAGCTGTCTGGTAAAGGGTAGGCCGTACCTTCCACCGAATGCGCAAGTTGAAATACGGTGGTAAGAATCAATCCGGATGTTAAATGCATGATCACGAAACCGGAGAGAATCTCGGCAAGCGGGAAGTTGAAAATCAAGACCGGTATTCCTAAGAATATCCCGAAATAGAGCAGTTTTAACAGAAGCAGGCCTGCCAGCATTGTTCTGTTTTCGGCCTTGCTCTGGCGATTTATACCTGTCTTGATGAATCCGCGGTATTGAAAGAAATCTTTCAGCAGAACCCAGTAAAGTGTGAGAATACCGTAAAAAAAGAAGGCATAAAGCCATTGCCAGCGGTGGGCAGTTGCGGCAGTCAGATGAGGGGATAACTTTACCACGCCTCTGTCCCTGATGTCTTCGTCCAGTCCGGTAACGTTCGTGTAAGTATGATGCAGAACATTGTGCTGAAATTTCCAGTTTTTCACACCGACGCCCACGAGGTAGAGCGTATATCCCAGCCATTTGTTGATTTCCGTATGGCGTGAATAGGCGCCGTGATTGGCGTCATGCATGATATTCATACCGATGCCGGATACAGCCACACCCATGATCAGCCACAAGGGCAGTGCCATGAGCAGAGAAGGTTTATAAATAAGAAGGAAGACGAATGGCAGTGTGTATGCTGATAGAAAGACGACGGTTTTGACAACCATTCTTTGGTCGCCGTATCTGGAAATATCCTTTTCCCGAAAATAGGCATCGACTCTCTTTTTTAAAATAGCATAAAAATCACTTTTGGTCTCTGGACAGAACCTGACCTTTTCTTGTTGGCACATTTATTTCTGATTTAAGTGAATCGAAAAATGAGGGTGGCCAAACAAAAACAAAAGAGTAGATACAGGCGGAAGGCATTCTTCAAATTTTAAACGTAAAGATAAGGGATTTGTTTCAAATTAAGGATGTCCTTTTTCTGGGACGGTGATATGGCGTAATGTTGATCTCGCTGCATGTTCAAATACAGGGAGGTATAATAGGGATAACTCAGCGAGAAGTGCGGCGGCTCGCAATGGTCAGTAAGGTGGCACCCGAAATGCCCGATAACAGGGACGCAACCAATATGGCAAACTTCGCTTCCGAAGAAAAATGCGGGATATTCGCAAATGAAAGCATGGCAATGAATATCGACATGGTAAATCCTATTCCCCCCAACATGCCGACGCCGATGATATGGGTCCATCCGGCCCTGGCGGGCAATTTGCATAAGCCTGTTTTCACCGAAATCCAGGTCGCGAGAGAAATCCCCAGAGGCTTGCCCAGCAATAATCCCAGGACAATCCCCATGCCCAGCGGTGTGAAAAGTTCTTCCACCATACCTGCTTCCAGGGCGATGTTGGTGTTGGCCAGGGCAAAAAGCGGCATAATTATGAAATTGACAGGATTCACTAGCAAGTGTTCCAGCTTTTCCAGAGGGGACTCCGTGTCGTCAGGAGTGGTAGGCAGCGTCATCGCGGTAAGTACCCCTGCTATTGTGGCGTGGATACCCGAATGATGTACGAAATACCAGGCAAAAACTCCAGGAATAAGATAAAATGCCAGTTTTTTGATACCCATCCTGTTGAATACTATCGGTAGTGCCAACGCCCCTGCTGCAAAGATCAGGTAATTGACATGCAGTTCGGAAGTGTAAAACAGGGCGATCACCAGGATGGCCATCAGGTCGTCCGCTATGGCAAGTGCCGCCAGGAAGATTTTAAGGGATACTGGCACTTTCTTTCCTAAAAGTGAGATAATGGCCAACGCAAAGGCGATGTCGGTGGCCATGGGTATGCCCCATCCCCCCGAAGTTTCGGTGCCCGCATTGAAAAAATGGTAGATCAGTGCAGGAGCAAGAACCCCGCCGATGGCAGCCAGGATCGGAAGCATGG
>CAZAVR010000123.1:0-9793 GCA_964488435.1 uncultured Cytophagales bacterium
AGGGAGCGGACAAAATAAGTATGTTCGAGGATACTGACGGTGATGGGAGCTACGACAAGGCCACTGACGTCATTTCCGGTCTCAATATAGCGACCAGTGTGGCGCTGGGGCGCGGCAAGGTGTGGGTGCTGAGTCCGCCCTATTTGCTGGCCTATCCTGATCCTGACGGCGACGGTCTTCCCAATGGGAAGCCTGAAGTGCACCTGGAAGGGTTTGGGCTGGAAGATACACACGCGATTGCGAACGGCCTCACCTGGGGGCCTGACGGATGGCTTTATGGTGGACAGGGTAGCACAGCGTCGGCAAATGTCAGCTCAGAGGTCAGTAAGCATGTTGCTTTTTTTGGGGCAGGCGATCTGGAGATACCATCCCGTAACTAAGGTCTTTGAAATCTTCGCCGAAGGAGGAGGGAATACCTTTAATGTGGAGATCGACAGCAAAGGGCGAATTTATTCCGGAAATAATAACGACGACAGGGGGCCGAATTTCAAACAGGGAGGTTATTATCCCAAAGCTCTGGGAAAACATGGTCCTCATACCAATCCTTATGCATTCGGTAACCTCAATAATATGGAATTGACCGGTTTAAAACAGCGCTTCGCTCACGCCCTGATCAAGTACGAAGGCGGCGCGTTACCGGAAAAGTACCGTGGAGATATGATCGCTCTGAACCCGTTGCTCAGGTTTGTGCAGCAGTCGGCGTTTGTGCCGGTAGGTTCTACTTTTGCGAATGTGGACAAACAGAAAATACTGCAGACGGATGATAAATGGTTCAGGCCGGTGGCCATCAAAGCGGGTCCGGATGGTGCCATTTATATTGCCGACTGGTACGATAGCCGATTGTCGCATGTGGATCCCCGGGATACCTGGGACAAAGCCACCGGCCGTGTTTACAGGATCCGGGCGAAGGAATCAGTATTAAAGTCGGAGCGCTTCGATTTGTCAAAACTTTCAAATGAAGGCTTGACGCAACTGCTTTCTAATAGTAACAAATGGTACCGGCAGCAGGCACAGAGAATTTTCAGGGACAGGAATGATCCCTCGGCGGCACCGGCTCTTTTGTCACTGTTGCAAACTGACGGGAATCCTCAGACCGCGCTGGAAGCGCTTTGGGCCCTTGATGCGAGCGGAGGTATTACTGAGCGCGCCCTGTTTATTGCGCTTAAACACAGTGACCCTTATGTGCGTCTGTGGGCGGTTCGCCTGATCGGAGATACGCACAAAGTTTCACCCGGTATAGCATCGGAATTGATCCGTTTGTCTGCCGTAGAATCCCATCCCGAGGTGAGGAGCCAGTTGGCTTGCTCCGCCAGGCGGCTGCCTGCATCCACTGCCTTCGGCATTCTTAAGCATCTCGTGTTAAACCATGACGATTCGGCTGACCCTGATATACCCCTTCTGATATGGTGGGCTATGGAGGCAAAGGCCGTTTCAGACCGGGATGACGTGGTAGGTTTTTTTACCGGAAGGGAGATCTGGAACCGTAAGCTAGTGAAGGATGTCATCCTGAAAAGAATCATGCAGCGGTACGTGATGTCCGCCACTCCGGAGGATTACCAGGTATGCGTTAAACTGATAGAGAAGGCTCCGTCGGATGAGGCGGCGCTTGCTCTTTTGAACGGTCTCCAGGAGGGATTGAGAGGTAGGAATATCATAGATCTTCCGGCGGATCTCGTCAGGAGCATACAACCTTATCTGGCCAAATCCGGAGAGGGGGCATGGGTACTGGGTATTCGTCAAGGAAACAAGGAGGCTATAGACAACGCGCTGAAATTGATCGCCAATCCAGAAGCGGGTAACGCCGAACGCATAGCTTATGTCAAGGTACTGGGAGAGGTGAAAGAAGCGCGTGCAGTTCCCGTGTTTTTAAGTGTTGTGGTGGCCAGGTCCAGTTCCGGAGCGTTGCAGCAGGCCATTCTGCAATCTCTGCGTCATTTTGATGGCGAAAATATCGGACAGCGTGTCGTCGGAGCCTATCCGGATATCCTCCGTGCGGACCCCGACGTCAGAGATGCAGCACTGTCCCTGTTTTCCAGCAGGCCGGTATGGGCAAAGCAACTGATGGCAAATATCACCGAGACGCGAAAAATCCGGAAGGAAGATGTCTCTGCTCCTATGGTACGCCGGTTACTGCTGCTTCAGGACCAGGAATTGAGCAGCAAAATCCAATCTGTATGGCCTGAAGTAAAGCTGTCGTCGTCTGCAGAGATCAATGCCCAGATAGCCAGGGTTACCAAAGCGATGAAGGCCGGATCGGGGTCCCTGGAAAGAGGTAAAGTGATGTATACCAATCTTTGCGGAAGTTGTCACCAGTTGTTTGGCCAGGGAGGGAAAATCGGGCCGGATCTGAACGCCTACGACAGGAGTAATTTCCAGGAACTGCTTCTGAATGTGGCAGATCCTAATGCGTACATCCGGGAAGGTTTTGTGAACTACTCGATCACCACACTGGATGGAAGAAGTCTGAGTGGGAATGTGCTGGAGCAGAACACCCGTACAGTGACGATCCAGGCGATGGGAGAGGACCCGGTAACAATAGCATTGAATCAGATAAAGGAAATGACGCCGCTGAAAATTTCTCTCATGCCCGAAAGAATATTGGAGGGGGTTAGTGATCAGGAAATCCGGGATTTGTTTACTTTTATCATGCAGAAGAACAAAGAGTAGCGGGTCCTGTCGAATTGTGAAGGCATGTGCCGGCTTATCTTTGGATATCTTTCCGGCGAACAGGGATTACAAAAAATCGATGCAATGAGATTATTTTGGGCTTACAAGGCAGGCGCGCTTCTTTTGGTGATGACATTGACGATGTCCGGACGGGTTTCAGGCCAGAACTATGACGAAGCTAAGGTGGTGCAGTATGTTCTGCCGGATCCGCTACTGGACAAAAACAACAGAAGAATAACTGACAGACATGCCTGGGAAAAGCGGCGTCCTGAATTGCTTAAGCTGTTTGAAGAGAATGTATATGGACGTATGCCTAAAGCTTTTGATGCGATCGAATTTCGGACTATCAGGGAGAAAAAGGGCGTCATGGCCGGGCAGGCTAACCTGAAGGAAGTGTTGATTACCGTCCGGCGTAAGGATCAGAGTGTCGGTATTAACCTCATTTTGTTTACTCCGTCTTCAGCTCGGAAGCCAGTTCCTGTTTTTTTATTGATTAACAACCGTACCGCGAGAAATACCGCACCGGAAAGGGATACGCTCAGTGGTTTCTGGCCGGCCGAGAAGGTAATTGAAGCCGGATACGCCATAGCTTCCTTCCAGGTCAATGACGCCGCTCCGGATAGAAAAGATACCTATCAGAATGGTGTCATGCGTCTCTATCCGGAAGAGCTTATGCGTCCGGATGGTATGAAGGCCATAGGGGCCTGGGCGTGGGCATCCAGCAGAGTCATGGACTATTTCGAAGCGAATAAGGTGTTAGACGCAAAGAAAGTAGCTGTGGTTGGGCATTCCAGGGGCGGTAAAACGGCATTGTGGGCGGCTGCTCAGGATAAGCGGTTTGCTGTCTGTATTTCAAACAATTCCGGGAATACCGGGGCCAAGTTGTCGAGGCGGAATTTTGGAGAAAGCGTAGAGAGGATCAATACATCCTTTCCTTACTGGTTTTCTGATAATTATAAAAAATTCAATGGAAGGGAAGCAGATCTGCCCGTGGATCAGCATATACTGATTGCGCTTGTGGCCCCGAGACCGGTCTATGTAACCAATGCGACGCTGGACTTATGGGCCGATCCCACAGGAAGTTACCTTGCCTTACGTCATGCTGAGCCGGTATTTAATTTGTACAAGGAAAAATCCAGTCTTCCGGAAGCGCGCCCTGAAGTAAGCAGGCCTTTTATTAGCAAAACGCTTTCCTATCATCTGCGTGAAGGAAAGCATGATCTGGATTACTACGATTGGGAGCAGTTTATCCGTCTGGGGAAGCTTTATTTTAAGTAGAAGCAGTCTTTTGTCCCTGTTGGTCCGGAAGGTTTTGATGGTCCGGCGATGCATATCGGAGAATGCGGGCAGGAACAAGTTGTAATCCTGCCGCATTCTTCTTTCATTTGTACGGTTACATTTTTTCTCAGCTTATGTCAAATATGAAGCTTCTTTCCTATCTCTCCATCTTACTTTTACTCCACGGGTCCCTTCAGGCGCAGGAGGATTTCTCATTTACTTTTGGCGAGCGTATTCCTTTGGAGCGCAGCCTGGGATTAAAGGATAGTAACAGGCCTGTACCGTTGAAATGGTTTAATGTTAACACTGAAAAAGCTACGTGGGCCGTCAAAGACGGTATGCTCATCTGCAAGGGATTGCCCATCGGTGTTGCAAGGAGTGAACTTAAGTATGAGAATTATATTTTACATGTAGAATGGAGACACATGGAGCCAGGAGGTAATTCGGGGATGTTTATGTGGAGCAATGCCGTGCCGGGGGCCAACAGGCTGCCCGACGGTGTGGAAGTTCAGATGCTGGAACTTGACTGGGTCAAAATCAATACAAAGAATGGTGTGGAACCTCCCATCGCTTATGTTCATGGGGAATTGTTCGGCACGGGCGGCGTAAAGACGACACCTGATAATCCCCGTGGAGATCGAAGCAAATCGATTGAAAACCTTTGCAAGGGAAGGGGAGAGTGGAATACCTACGAGGTAATATGCGTGGATGGCGTCATTAAACTATCGGTGAATGGAAAATTCGTCAACGGGATCAGTAATTCCACCCAACGTAATGGATACATGTGTCTTGAGTCGGAAGGTGCGGAAATACATTTCAGGAATCTTAAAGTGATCGAGCTGCCGGGTGGCATGGCTTCTGTGAAAGGATCGCGCTAATTCCATGAAGAGAAGTCCTGATTGCGTGGAGGCATCTGATATGCCGGAGGTCCGGCTCTCATTTTTTTGTTTTAATTCCTCAGCAGAATCATGAAAGAGATTAAAGACAATAAATCAACTGATTTTTCTGAATCACGACGCAAATTCGTGGCGACGGCAGCCGGCATCGTATCGGTTTTACCTCAAATAGCATCAATACCTTCTATGGGAAATAACATAAACATACAGGGGGCACCCAGTGAACAGGCTCTTTTGGACAAAAGTATTATCGGGGGATATGGTCAGTGGGCGGCCTCTATCGTGAAGGATCCGCCTGCGCTGTCTTTCAGAAGGCAGGAATATACTGCACTGGAATCCTGGAAAAAGGAGGCGCTTCAGAAGACAAAAGAGTTACTGGCTACCCCTCAGTTGGGTGCTGCTCCGGCTGTAACCACGGGGAAGAAGTATGTCTTTGACGGTCTGGAGATTGAAGAGGTATCCTGGCAGCTTCCTTACGGAAGAAAAACAGAGGCGCTTGTTTTGAAGCCAGCCGGCACCACGGGGCGATTACCGGCTATCCTCGCACTACATGATCACGGAGGTAAAAAGTACTTTGGGAAAGCAAAGATTACGAATACAGGTCAGGGACTGCACCCGCTGATACAGCAACACCAGGCGAGCGATTATGATGGTATGGCCTGGGCCAATGAGATGGCCAAAAAAGGTTATGTGGTCATGGTGCACGATACCTACGCTTTTGGCAGCAGGCGCGTGTTTTATGAAGATATGGACGGGATATCCTGGGGGCCACTGAAGTCGCAGGGTAAACTAGATAAAGATATAGTTAGTGACAAAGACATAGAAGCCTACAATACCTGGGCGGGGGCACATGAAACTGTAATGGCGAAGTCGCTGTTTTCTGCAGGCACTACCTGGCCCGGAGTAGTCCTTGCAGAGGACCAGATGGCTCTTTCTATCCTGGCAGGAAGGCCGGATGTAAATGCCGACAAGATCGGCTGCGGCGGCTTGTCGGGTGGTGGACTTCGGACGGTATTTCTGGGAGGATTAGACCCGCGGATCAAGTGTGCGGTTTGCGTTGGTTTCATGACTACCTGGAAGGACCTGCTTTTGCATAAGTCTTATACCCATACCTGGATGACTTTTTCTCCGCTGATCCCGGCCTGGCTCGATTTTCCGGAAATCCTCGGTTTGCGGGTTCCTTTGCCCGTGCTTGTTCAGAATAATAACCAGGACGGCCTCTACACCCTATCTGAAATGCGGAAAGCTGATCGTGTATTGAGAGATGTATATACGAAAGCCGGTGCGGAAAAGCAGTACGACGGACGATTCTACGACGGTCCGCACAAATTCGACAAGGAGATGCAGAGAGACGCTTTTGCCTGGTTTGATAAGTGGCTTTCCTGAAAGAATCCGCTTGCCTCGGCCAGGTTATATCTGTTTACCTATTTTTCTGTTTAGAATATACGGTTCCTGTCTACGATTCCTTCTAATTCGGAATAGGGGATTTCGAATTCAATAGGACCACGAACATAAGGAGCAATTTCATACGGATTGTAGAACAGGATCATTCCCGTGCGATTGAATGCGATGGTCGGGGGGAGAAAAAATCTGTGATCTTTCAAGAAGTATCCACTCTCTTCCAGGTTGGCTTCCGGCTTTATTCCTTCGAGTTTTCGAAAAGCGATTTCTGCTTTTCGTAATAATTGCTGCCGGTCTTTGATCAACGTTTGAGGATCGATAACGGCTCCGGTGCTATTGTCAAAAACATGAAACGCAGTACTTGTATTGGGATGAGCACCTCCGGTGAACGTGAAAAGCTGTTCCCTGTATACAATCAGTCGGGGCGTAGTCATCACAGTATCTCCCTCGTGTTCGAGCGTCCAGCATAGCGCCGCCTCCGGAAAGCTTGTTTTGAAGCGTGTGTATCCATTGGAAAAAGCTTTGAAGGTCTCCTCGAGTGAAGGGTTGGGAGAAAGAGACGCAAGGTCTGCCGAATCTGCCACTGAAGACAACGCATCCGACTGGGACTTTTTGAGTACTTCCAGGATCCGGGCTGAAGCCGTTTCGTCGCTATTTGGTAACAGGAAACGGAATGTCGCACTGGTTCCACCTTTGGACGTATCGCAACCACCCAGTATAATGTCTGATTTTTCCGAAGCCATAAAAGGCGTGAAATCCGCTTTTTCCTTTTGACAGGAACTGAGCATGATCAGGGTGAATAAACCTGTAAGCGTTACGCACGAAAAAACGGAGTTGTACATAAATGGTCCGTATGAATATTTAGTGCTATTGATCTGAACTGCAGAAGAGCCTATTTAAACAAGATAGCACTTTTTTACGAATTTTCCAAAAAAATTGAATAGTTTTTTTGGAGTATTTGAGTGTAATGCAGCTACTTTTTCCAAAAAAGGATACATTTAAGGCGGTTGAGGTATTGCATTGTGTCGCAGAAATAGAATATTTTCCCTTTTAACGTGACAGAATATGTCGTTTCAAGCCTACATGGACAATATCCAGGCAAAGACAGGAAAAAGCCCGGAGGATTTTAAGAAACTGGCCGAAGAACAAGGTTTTCTGGCTAATGGAGAAATTGTAAAAGGTGTGAAGGCTACCCAAATAACTGACTGGCTTAAGGAGTCGTTCGGATTGGGACACGGGCATGCCATGGCTATGTATGCCTTTTTCAAAGGAAAGACTTCATAGCCGACAGGGGGGCAAAAAAAGGCTTATAATCATTCGGCGTATGCATACTTTCGTTTCAATTCTGCGGGGAGTCAATGTGGGGCAAAAGCAAGTCCGGATGGAGGCGCTTCGAAAGCTTTATGAAGAGTTGTCTTTCCGGAATGTAACCAGCTACGTTCAGAGTGGGAACGTCGTTTTTAGAGACGCTGCTACGGATACAGATGTGCTGGAAAAGAAAATTTTCTCGGGGATCCGCAAATCTTTCGGATTTGAAGTGCCTGTTCTGGTTCTTAGTGAGGCCACATTGGCGGAGGTCATCCGCAAAAATCCACTGGTGGACAGGCCCGGGATCGATCCCAGGTTTTTGCACGTTACATTTCTCGCGGGCCCACCGGCAGATGGTCAGGATTCCGTGATCCGCGAGAAGGCGCAAGGAGAAGAAGAAATCTTTATAACTGACCGGGCGGTTTATCTTTATTGTCCTCACGGATATGGCACCACCAAGCTTCATAACAGTTTCCTGGAAACCAAGCTGAAGGTGGAGGCAACCACACGCAACTGGCGCACGACCACAGAGCTGCTGCGAATCGCAGGAGAGATAAGCGCAGCGGCGGAAGCTCACTGACATCACAACCGAATGGATTCTATATCCGGTAACAAAGTATGGATAACAACGAGATATCGTGGGCGGATTTCGCCAAAATAGACATGAGAGTGGGAACCATATTGGGTGCCGAAGTATTTAAACAGGCACGGAAGCCTGCCTATAAACTCGTTATTGATTTCGGTCCTCTGGGCGTAAGAAAATCCTCTGCTCAGATTACGCTTCGCTATCAGCCGGACGAACTAATCGGAAAGCAGGTCATCGCCGTAGTGAACTTCCCGCCCAAACAAATCGCCACGATGAAGAGCGAGTGTCTTGTTCTGGGTAGTGTGGATGGCGACGAGGTCACGTTGCTGACAGCCGATTTGCCTGTGGAAAACGGGCTGAGAATAGGTTGATTAGAACATGACTTGCTGTGGAGTTGAGGTTGTTCAGTTAAAAGTTCAACAGTTCGCTGAGTTCAATGGTTGCGGTTCTGTTGAACCTTTTCCGGGACTAAGTGGTAAAAGTGCCTGTCTTGGATGGGTTATTATTTGGCCCGTCGCTTTACATCGAAAATAGTCTGGCAATTTAAAAGAGGGGTTATTTAAGTATTTTGATGAAATAAATTAACTCATTTGATCCCTTCAAATATGCGCATTTTACTTTGGTGGTCGGAAAGTCCAATTTGTATTTTTCGCTGAAGTACTTGAGTAGTGTATTTAAGTGTCTCAATGCTTTAGAAAGATGTTTATCATTAGTGAAGGCGGGTTCATTTGAAATGAGTGAATTATCTCCTTCTCTAACCAAATACCTGGATCTTCTCGACAACGATCTTAAACCTTCATAAGCAATATATTCATTTTCTGGTAAAGTGATACTTGACCTAATTCCATATGGATTAATTGCGTTGTTGACATTACTATGAGATCTGTATTGAAAGCCATGTCGCGACAGATGGAAATTCACTAAATGCACGGCAGAGTAAAAGCAAATTGTTACTTGCCAATCGTAAGAATCGGATACGCCGGAGTGAACACAATCAAAAAAGGTGAGGTTTCTTCTTGCTTGAGAGAGGTGGTCTTCTGGTCTTGGCAAAGCTATTAATTGTTTATTGGTTCATCATTAACCAGCAAATAGTGAGACGGCACCTCTAGCTTATCAACATCCTCCACTATTGTTGTACTCATCGCATATCCATGCGGGTAGAAGGTAGCGTTTGCCTCAGCCTCCGATAATATGAGAGCCCTTTCGGTTGAATCATATTTGTCTTCTATAACTTCAGCCCATACTAGCACCTGAGAGTCTGTGTGCGAAAATGCTAATTTGTTTATACCGAGACCTTTCTTAGACATCAGAGTCCTGACATACTTTTTCATAATACTAAGATAAAAATGTATGTCTGAATGGCTCTTACCAAGGAGAGCCATTTCGTCAACATTTCCTCTCATTAGTGTGTCGTATGTTGCTTTCTTCTCATTGCTTGCTACTCCACACAACAACTGTAACTCATCAGCTTTTAGCCCAGCTATAGCTTCGTTAAACCACGACTCTATAGAGACTGTATTTTCAATTTGTGTATTCATAGTTACTTTGATTTTAGTGATATAATATCATCAGATCGAAATCTTACCACTATTGGCATTATCAAAAAAATCACAGCTTCCTGTTCGCAGAACGCGATACTGAAAAGAGAGGTTGTGTA
>CAZAVR010000124.1:0-9782 GCA_964488435.1 uncultured Cytophagales bacterium
GGAAAAAAGAGATGTAAAATCCCTATTACTGAATAACCGTAATTTACATCGTGATCCCTTAACAAACAGCTATACCAATCCTGGTATACCTCCAGCAGCCCTCCCCAACCGGTAATGGGGATAGGCAGAAAAGTAAGTGCGACCGCCCAGACAAGACCATAGCCTATATAGCGCGGCTTGTTGGGGTAAAACAGAAACAAAATACCAAAAACAAGCCCATAAGCCTTGATACAGAAGGCCAGCAAGGGAAAGAGTGATGCCTGCCAGTATTTGCCTCTTTCGAGAGAAGAAAAGGTAAGCAAGCCCAGGGCAGTGATCACAGGATTTGTCTGCTGGTTGTGCAGCGAGGTAATCAGTTCAATCAACACAAACCACCAGAAAAACAGCTTGGCGCGTTGAGAAACAGGCAGACTACCGATACTGAAATACAGCAGCCAGGCGCAAAACAAAAGCCAGGCCAGCAGTCCGAAAAAAGTGGGTAAAAAAGCAAACGGAACGAAGAGTATACAGAACACCGGGTGGTACAAAAACACGTCAAAATATTCGGAGGGATAAGGTGTATACAGATTTACTCCTTCCAGCAGATGAAAAAAAGACTGCTGGAAAATCACAAAATTATTATAGTGATTTTTCCCTCCTGCATAGTGTTGTATACCTACGACAAGAGCTGCGAGCAAATAAACTCCAAGGACAGTCCTCTCCCTGGAAAGGAATCTGGTCACTTTCTCCATCAAATTATCCGATAGTATTAATTACGATACAAATATATATCTACCTACAGGATTCCAATCGTGCAGAATACGTTGCACCCTAAATTTAATTTTCTTCTAATTTCGGTGACATTTCCCCCTGATGTGCAACACCTTTTGCCTCGCCCTGAATATCCCCATTGCACGCTGGAAACGCAACTTTCTTAGCCTACGGCGACATCGAACAATTAAACCCCTTGCCTCTGCTTAAATTCTGATTAGAAAGCGGCAATTAGAGAAAACCCACGATCATGGCAACATTCGGCTTTTCATACGAACGGAGAGTTGCTTGCTCAGGATCCGAGCCGCAGTCAGAATCCCCTCAAACCATAGGTAATACTGCTGTCACCTGATGCCGACACATCTGATTGGGCATAGACCGCAACAGAAAAAGCTATCGAGAAAATACTACCTAAACAAGCGGAAAGAACCATGTACTTACTTACAGATGCGGACATAGATAGATGTAAATGAGGGTCTCCGGACAATACCGGCCCCCAAATAAGCCAATATTTTCTACATATCAAAAACAGACGTAAACATCCGGACAATCGGCCTTCTCAAAGAAAAAGGGTTGCCTCTGAAATCCCGCAACAAACAAATTCAACTATTTTTACACCATATCTATCTTCTATGACACAATACCACGCACCAACTCCCGAACACCAGGCTACGCCACAAACCCGTAACGCCAGAAAAGCCTGTTTGCTTATTTTCCTGGTCTGCGGGATCGGACTATCCGCCTGGGCGCCCATGGTTCCTATTGTCAAAATCGCCCTGGGCCTGGATGATGCCGCCCTTGGGTTAGTACTGCTTTCGCTGGGAGCGGGGTCGCTTACATTGATGCCCTTCACCGGAGCGCTCATCGACAGGTTCGGAAGTCGAAATATTATTATTGTATCAGCCGTGGTGATCGCGCTGAGCCTGCCCCTGTTGCTTCTTGCCGGAAATGTCTTTCAGCTCGCCGCCGGACTTTATGTTTTTGGAGCAGCTATCGGGGGCATAGATGTCTCCATGAACGCTCATGCCGTGATGGTCCAGGAACGATGGGGCAAACACATCATGTCGTCCTTCCATGGAATGTTCAGTGCCGGTGGACTCATCGGATCCATTGGTCTCGGATTTCTTATCAAAACAGGTCTGTCTCCCGTAGTAGCTGCTGTCGGAATATCCGTACTATTACTGGTAATCTCTCTGACCCAATACAGAAATTTCCTCCGCCACGAAGACTCCCCGCCCTCCGAAAAGTTTAGATTCATCCTACCCAGGGGACCCGTGCTTTTGCTTGGGGCTTTGTGCTTTGTGATCTTTTTGGCTGAGGGCGCCCTTCTCGATTGGAGCGCAGTATTTCTTCAGTTTCACAGAAATGTCGAACCGGCCATGGCAGGGATAGGATTTGCCGTATTCTCTCTTGCTATGGCAATAGCCCGGCTTACAGGAGATCGCCTGATTATGAAAGTAGGGCCACGTACAACCGTTATTTATGGCACGTTGCTTGCTTCGACAGGATACTTTCTGGCCATAACCGTCCCTTGGTCCGGAGCGGCCCTGACAGGTTTCGCCATGATAGGTTTTGGCGTAGCCAATATCATCCCGGTGTTTTTTACTGCCGCGGGGAAAATCCCGGGTATTCCTGCATCGATCGCCTTGCCGGCTGTCACCGCCCTCGGATATTCCGGCCAATTGGCAGGCCCGGCGTTCATTGGGTTTGTGGCGGACATTTTTACGCTCCCTGCCGCCCTTGGTCTTGTCGGTGTATTGCTGGTTATTGTTGGTTTGACTTATCAACTAAAAGGCAACTCGGAGATTTTCAATTACAAATGAAATTCTCTGATTACCTCCCCAAAAACAGGCGCAAATCCCTTGCTTTTTTGCCTATTATTTCGTAACTTTATTTATACGTCTCTTTTTAAGGCCGTATTCACCGGGGCTCGCTTCAAAGCCGGGGCATGACAACCTCAAAAAACGGCCACCTTTCCCAGGTAGCCGTCGGGTTATTCACTGTCTCTTTTCTATTTCTCCATCGGATGCGCCTTGAGTAAAAGATCCGGCGCGTAAAAGTCAACTTTGTTCCTCGTAGCTGCACGTACAGACTTCACCTGCCCTGGCTTTACAGGTGCTGCCTTGTTCCCGAATGAATTCCGGACATAGGTAAGCACCGCCGCCACTTCTTCGTCGTTGAGAAGTCCGCCGAAAGGAGTCATCGGCACCTGGCCCGGATATTTCTGTCCATTTACTTCAATTGGGCCTAACAATCCTTTCAGCACCAGTTTAATCAGACGTTCTTCGTTGCCTGTGACCCATTTTGTACCGGTAAGGGGAGGGAATCCGGAAGCCGTTAAACCCTTACCGTCAGGCTGATGGCAGGTCGCACAAAAGCCTTCACGTCCATAAATTTCCTTCCCTTTGGTAAATAGTTCCAAATCTTCTCCTTTCAGATCTGATTTTGCCAATACCTCCTTCACCTCTTTAACAGGTTTGTCATTCAGATGAGCCACAGAGGTTTGATAGGCATGAATCATCCAATTATCCAGGGGCATCTTACCGGCAATGTTCAACACCGACGTTCCCTGCTCCCTGGTCAGCCAGGACGCAGCAACAATGGCCGTCAGCCGGACCCTTCCATGAGGATCGGCCGCCGCCTGTCTCAGCAACGCGGCCTGATCCGGTACCTGATGCCCGGTATATCTCACTACAGTCACGGCCGCAGCCCTGACATGGTAATCATTTGCCTTCAGAAGCCGCCTCAGAAGTTTCTGATCCACCCTGTTCAGACCCCAGCTCACCCAAAGCGCTTCCAGCAAATGATGTTCATAACGCGGATCTTTTTTATCCAGACCTGCTGCCCAGGTGTTCAAAGCAGCGAGTACCTGCGTGGCATTTCGCCCTCTCAGTTCCCGCCTTGTCCGGTAACGCGTCCGGTATTCCGGTAGCTTCAGGTTATCAAGCAGTTCCTTTATTGTTGCGCCGTACACTTTCGCAGGCGTCACCAGCGGCCTGGACGGATAAGTAATACGGTAAACGCGACCGTGCGAATGATCGCGAAGGGGATCCCGTGCGTTGTGCTGCATGTGACCTATGAGGATATTGTGCCAGTCGATTACATATAGTGAGCCGTCGGGAGCAAACTCCATATCCACAGGCCGGAAATTCCTGTCTTCGCTCACCAGCAGATCCATGCGGTGACGGCTCTTGTACCCGGTACCGTCATCGACGAGGGTATGTTCTTTGGTACCCAGGAAGCCTATATTATTATTGATCAGGAAGTCACCCTGAAGTTCGTCAGGAAAATGCCTGCTGGAGACAAACTCCAGACCGGATGTAGGCCTCACCCTGTGCGCATCCTCTATGAGTTGCTCCGACTTATGGGTGGCTTCTCCATAGCGCGGGAGTACCGTTCCGGGCAACATCCACCTCACGTCCGGTCCTGAGGTCTCCGCAAAAAACGGCTGCCCCCATTCATCAAATGCAATGCCCCACGGATTGGGAATCGACAATTGCGCGGTTCGTTCGAGTTTTTTCAACTGGGGTGAATAGCGATAAAACCCACCGTTTGTGGCACGTACAGTACCATAGGAAGTCTCCACGTTGGTATGAAGAAAAACTCCTTCACCGGAATAGATGGCCCCTGAAGGGTCTGTTGTAAACGCGTGACTGTTGTGGTGAGTATCATGGTCATCAAAACCACTGAGCAGAATCTCCTCCTTGTCGGCACGGTCGTCTCCGTCCGTATCCACAAATAATTTCAGATTGGTACCCTGTGACACATACACGCCTTCAGGAGCCAGTTCAAAGCCCACCGGCAAATGCAATCCATGTGCAAATACGGTTTGCTTGTCGGCCTTGCCGTCGTTATCGGTATCCTCCAGGATGATAATCTTGTCATCAGGCTTTTTATCCCCCGGCTTGTAATGCGGATAACTAGGCATAGTAGCTACCCATAGTCTCCCCTTATTGTCAAAAGACATCTGCATGGGCTTTGCCAGCTCCGGAAACTCTTCCTCCGAAGCAAAGAGCTCAATTTTAAAACCCTCCGCCATTTTCAGTTTGCCCACTGCCTCCGCTCCGTAAAGATATGTCAGGCTCCCGTTTTTCTCTGGGTTATAATTGGTTTTCACTTCAGGCAATGCGATTGTTTTACCGTCGGACAGAGCTACATCCAGCTTCTCCCCTCTTGCAGCAGCTGCCCATATAGCCCGGTCCCGTATAGCGGTCATTTCTCTAATTTTCTCAATCTCTGCCGGGTAATTGTCCGGCCCGAAGGGATTATACCTTCGTCCGTAAGCGTGCACGCCGTTGGGAATTTTGTAATCATTATGCCACATCCAGTTTTTTTCAAGAACAGCTTCCCTGACGAGTGCTCTTCGCTCTTCATGCTTTACTTTTACCTTACCGAAAAGAGCATCTGACAGCAACAAACCCAATTTTTTGTAACCTGCGTCATTTAGCTGAGACCCGTCTATTGTCAGTGGCTCAGCACTCGCAGCATACCACTGTCTGGAAGGATTGAAGGCGTCAACAAACAGGACATCGTTTGCGAGGGCCACTTCCTTCATAGCCTGCATATAAAGCAAGAGATGAGCATTTTCCTTCTTGCCATCCGGCACATCCATGCGATCCGACAAATTCTCAAAGGCAACAGGCGAAACCAGAGCCAGTTGCGGACGGCTGGAACCATTGTAGCGCTGCGCAAGGGTATGTTTCACAAATGCGTCGAGTTCTGCCTTGTAGGTTGCCAATCCCTCCTTTCCTTTGAAGGATTCGCTAAATCCGAAAAAAGCCACAATGATATCAGCCTGTAACCTGCTCAGCCACTGGTCCGGCGTTTCGAAATGTCCTTGACTTCCCGAATTCTTAGCGAACTCCGTCTGAAATTGCTCAGCACCTGGAAAAGCCCAGGGCAGCGGACGACTCGAGTGGGGCCTGAATCCGGGCGTATCACCTCCGTCACACATATTCCTGATAAAAAGGCTGCTGTCCGCATAGCGCAGTTGCATTTCCGTCTCGAAATGCCCGTAATTCATCATCCGGGACCCCAGATTATTACCGATCAGCACAATATGGCTACCTTTTCTCAGTTTCAGCAAATCCGGCTGAACAAACTTAAAGGCACTGAAGCAGGTCACAATCATCCCAAAGACGAGCATCGCACTCTTCAGGTAGCTAAATTTTGGCTTTTTCATTTTAATAAGGATGGATGCATACATTACTCAGCTTCGAATCTACCGGAATCTCTTCCTCAAATATTCAAATATTAACTTTCAATATTACTGAATATTTCCCTTCAAGCTATCCTGCTCTTGCCTGAATGACAAACGAGTCAAATGAATCATCACAAGAACTATTTCGACCAGAAAAATCTCTGGCTGCGGCAGGCTTGGGTTCCACTCCGGTTTTCATATATTTGAATATAATATTTCGCCTATACAACGGAAACCCGCTTTGAAATCCTTCATTTTTCTTCTCCTTCTCTCTCTGCCTGTTTCTAAAAGTTATGGACAGCGTGCCGAGAGCCGGACAAAGAGAGCGTATGCTTTCAGACAATACACCGACCAGAACGGACTGCCTCAAAACAGCGTAAAATCGATTGCCAAAGACCACGAAGGTTATATATGGCTGGCCACGGAGAATGGGCTGGTACGTTTTGACGGCACTCACTTCTTCACTTTTAATCAATCAAACAGCCCCATTTCATCCAATCGTATTTATGCGATTCAACCCAGTCTGGAAAAGCCTTTTGACAAGTTTTATGCCTGGAACGAAACCAGTGACGTGGTGGAAATTAAAAATGGCAAGATAAAGCTTGAGTCACGGGATGGTAAGGGCACTACGTCTGTTTTTTTTCATCCGGACATGGATCACAAAGGTGTCTACGTTACAGTAGGGGCTCCCAATATGTTTAAAAAATTTTTTGAACCCCATACCTATATCATTCCCATACCTGGAAAAGCAGAAGGTAATTACTATATATGTAAAGAAGGTAAACTTACGTACTTTGAAAACTGGAAGCAGCAGGATACTTTTCACTACAACTACCCCAGCTTGTGGACGCTTTTCAGAATGAGCCGTACACTTTATCACCACAACGGTGACGGCACTTTCGACAGAATCCATTCCGGCGACAAGACCGGAGCGAAAGGCGGATTGTTAAAAAAAATAAAGCTATCGGGTGATATAGTCCTCCAAAAATCTCGCGGGAATGGCAACCGGCTGGAAAACCTGATGCTGTATTGGAACAATGTCTCAGATCAGGTGTTTTTGTCTTCCGGTCAATCCCTCTACCTTCTCCGGGAAACTGCCGGCGGACAGCTCACCACCACTTTACTTTTTGAAGGATTTGACTTCACCACCAACGTTGTCAACTCTGTTTATTACGACAAAGAAGCCAATCGTGTGTTCCTTGGCAGCCATATTAAAGGCCTTTATGTGGTTACAGTGAACAATTTCAGAACGCTGGAAAGATCTACCGCTGACGTTGACAACGTTTTTTACGCACAAGGCGTTTATGACAGTTCTACCGTTGTCACGTCTAAGGGAGTACTAATGGGACTCGATCCGGTCAGAAAAACCTCAAAAAAGCCAGGCTTTCTCCCGGCCCATCCGTTAATGGAAAACCTGGATCCATTCGGAATGCACCTGACAGACGAGAGACATATCTGGTCATATTATGGCAATTATATATACTGCATCGACAGTAAAAACAAAAAACCCCGTAAGACCTGGAAGATCGACGTTGAAATCTCTCAGGTATACCAGGCACCTGATGGTGTTGTATGGATAGGTACAAGAAGAAAAGGTTTGTTCAGGCTCAAACCATGGGAAACGTCTTCGATGCCAGAACTGTTCACCGATGAATATCTGAAAAAGCTGGAGATCAAAGTACTATCCGAATTCACGGGAAATACCCTTCTTGCAGGCACGAACAAAGGCGTCTACAAAATAAATCTGCAAACAAAAAAAGTAACCATTCTCCCAGGCACGGAAACCTTTTACGTACGAAGCCTGTACATCCCGCCGCACAGCGGCGGCGACAATGTATGGATCACCACCTACGGAAACGGATTCTCACTTTTTCACAAAAACAGGCTGACCAGCTTTCCAATGGACAAGGACAGGTACCTCAGTACTTCCCATTGTATTGTGGAAGACAAAAACGGATATTTCTGGATACCCAGCAACAAAGGGCTTTTCCAGGTGAGCAAGGAAGAGCTGATCAGTTATGCACGGGATCCGACGGCAGGCAACATATTCTATATGTACTATACTTCGGAGCAGGGGTTCAACACAAATGAATTCAATGGCGGATGTCAGCCCTGCGCCGTCAGACTTCCCGGAGGATATGTTTCTTTGCCTTCACTCAGCGGTCTGGTTTGGTTCGTACCAGAGAAAATCCTGCCGGAGCTTCCGGATAAACCGATATTGGCCGAACGCCTGGAATTAAATGGCAGAGATATCCCTTTTTCCGGGGATACGATACGAATACCTCATGATTTCCGACAGGTCCGCTTTTATGTTACCACCCCTTATTTTGGACACGCCAATAACCTGAATTTTTCTTATAGTATATCAGAAGGTGAGCGCACAGCTTATAACAATGAATGGATTACGATCGACGCGATGGATCCGGTGATATACATTCCTTCGCTCGGACCCGGGATTTATACGATCAACGTCCGGAAAACCAATGGTTTTGGACGAGATAATCATATTTACAAAAAAATAACGTTAAGTATAGAACCGGCGTGGCATCAAACCTGGAAGTTCTACGGCATCCTTACGGCGCTGATTATCGGGCTGTCGCTTTGGATCCTGACTACCGTAATGAATGAAATACAAACCGCTTGACAGGCGTTTCCCGATATACAGAAGAGGACGTTTTGTTACTGCAGCCCAATTACAAAAAGAACTTTCCTCTTCTGAGATGTGCCACAAGCGTCTCCGTGGCCAGCTTAAGATCCTTGTCTCTCAGTGCCTTTACGATCTGACGGTGCTCTTTGTCGGTCAGTCGGTAATGATTTACATGGGTATGGAATTTACCCACCTTCTGATGTAAAAGAGGGATATTGCTGATTTTATAGACATTTTTTAATTTCTGGTTGCCTGAGGCTTCAATCAGCAATTCATGAAACCGCATATCGGCCTCCAGCGCCCCGCCAAAATATCCCTTTGCTATCATCGCAGAGAAATCGTCACAGGTAGCCTCCATTTCATCCAGCTTTTCCGGGGTGATGATGGCAATAGCCAATTGCAGGGCACCCACTTCCAGCAATTCACGCAGCTGGCTGGTGTCAGTTAAATCCTCTATCGTAAATGGCCTTACAAAGAATCCCCCTTTTTCACCGGAAACAAGCAATTGCTCCCCCGTAAGCCGTGTAAGCGCCTCCCTGATTCCAGACCTGTTTATTTCTAATCGCTTGGACCATTCATCTTCCTTTAAACGGGTGCCTGAACCAAGCTGGTTAGAGAGTATCTGTTTTCTGATTTCAGAATAAGCCCTGCCCGCCTGCGACTCTTCTTTCATAATGATTTACGTATGCAAAATATTGATGACTTTGTTGACAAATATAGACTTTTTTTGGCGTTTCTTTACTACCGGGCATTAATTTGTGGACCATGCCACATCTTCTCTGACGTGCCCTCGCATTCGCTACCTTTTTCTTACCTTTGTGACACAAAACGTCATTGTCATGAAAAAGGTAGCTTTCTATACTTTGGGTTGCAAATTGAACTACGCGGAGACTTCGTCCATTTCAAGGATGTTTGAACAAAAAGGCTACGCGAAAGTCAATTTTAATGAGAAGCCTGATATCTTCATAATAAATACTTGCTCTGTCACAGACAATGCTGATAAGAAGTGTAGAAAAATTGTAAGAGAGGCCCAGCAAATCAACCCGTCCGGATATGTAGCGATCATGGGGTGCTACGCCCAACTGAAACCCGAGGAAATATCTACCATACCGGGAGTGGACGCTGTGCTTGGTGCTGCCGAGAAATTCAGGCTCCTTGATCTGATAGATACTTTCGAGAAAGGCC
>CAZAVR010000125.1:0-9712 GCA_964488435.1 uncultured Cytophagales bacterium
GATCAGGAAATGGCGGAATCAATTATGGGGGAGATATCCTATAAAACCAAGCCGTTAACCGAGGATATCCTGGAGATACTTATATAGAAAAGCCTGTGCCGTTAACGTTTGGACACGTTCAGGCACAGGCTTTGAGGTTATTCGGAGCCGTCAGGCCGGCTTTATGATCCGTAGCGCTGACTTCAGCCTGTTTATAAGTTCATTTTTCCCGAGAATCTCCATCATAATCATCAGGTCAGGGCCTGCTCCGGCACCGGTTACCGCTAACCGTAATGCTTGCATCACCTTACCGGGTTTGATACCTGATTCTTCGAGGGTTTGGTGAACCAAATGCTTGATATTATCCGATTCAAAGGGCCCTTCATATTGTTCAACGGCTTTCAGAAGTGCATTCGCCGACAGTACCGCATCGTCGTTCCAGCGTTTGGCCACTACATCCTGATCGTAGGTGTCAGGAGACTTGAACAGAATGGCAGATTCCGAAATAATTTCATGAACAAAATGCACCCTGTCTTTGAGCAGTAAAAGAATCTTTTTTGCTTTTGCATCACTTATTTCGACCCCCTTTTTTTTGAACAGCGGTTGTATTTCCATCAGCAGATCTTCATCGGACTTTTGCTTGAGGTATTGCTGATTAAACCAATTGGCTTTCTGTATGTCAAATTTTGCCCCGGATTTATGCACTCTCGCGAAGCTGAATTGGGCGATCAGTTCTTGCATTGAAAACAACTCTTGTTCTGTGCCTGAGTTCCATCCCAGCAGCGCAAGGAAGTTGGTGGTCGATTCGGGAAAGTAGCCTTCCTCGCGAAATCCAAGCGCCTTGTCTCCGCTTTTGGGATCCGTCCACGCAAGGGGGAATATGGGAAATCCTCCCAGGTCTGCATCCCGTTTCGAGAGCTTTCCATTTCCGTCGGGCTTCAGCAATAGCGGAAGGTGCGCGAAAAGCGGCATGGTGTCGGCCCAACCAAAATAGCGGTAGAGCAATACATGCAGCGGAGCTGAAGGGAGCCATTCTTCACCTCTGATGACGTGTGTAATACCCATCAAATGGTCGTCGACGATGTTGGCCAGGTGATAGGTAGGCATGCCGTCCGACTTAAGCAGAACTTTATCGTCTATCTGCGAGGAGTGCACCACAATCCATCCGCGGATGAGATCTTCAAATCTCACATCTTCTTTGGGGTTAATTTTGATACGTATGACATAAGGGTCTCCGCTTTCCAGCCTCCGCTGTGTTTCTTCTGCGGACAGCGTGAGCGAGTTTTTCATCTGAAGGCGCGTGATGGCGTTGTATTGAATCGCATCTACTTTCGCTTCTTCCAGTTTTCTGCGCATAGCATCCAGCTCTTCCGGCGTGTCAAAAGCATAGTAGGCTTTTCCATCGTTAATCAACTGCTGAACGTATGCTTTATAGATTTCTTTTCGCTCGGACTGTTTGTAAGGTGCATGCGGTCCCGAATTGTCCAGCCCCTCGTCAATTTCTATATTCAGCCATTTTAATGCATCCTTAATATATTGCTCCGCTCCGGGGACAAAGCGGGTTTGATCGGTATCTTCAATGCGTAGTAACATCTGTCCTCCGGTTTGGCGGGCAAACAGATAGTTGTATAAAGCTGTGCGGACACCCCCTACATGCAGCGGCCCTGTGGGGCTTGGAGCGAATCTAACCCGGATATTCTTCTTACTCATTTAAATAGAAATGTATTATCTTACTGCAATTACTGAAATCTCCACGTTAACGTCTTTAGGAAGGCGCGCTACTTCTACAGTTTCTCTGGCAGGAGGATCGGAAGGAAAATAACTTCCGTAAACTTCGTTCACCTGCCCAAAATCATTCATGCTTTTAAGGAAGATCGAGCATTTCACCACGTCCTGATAACCGAGTCCGGCCGCTTCAAGAATATGCCCGATATTGTCCATGATTCTGTGCGTTTCCGCTTTGATGTCACCACGAGGAGCCAGATCAACGGCTATTTGTCCGGAGATATACAAGGTGCCATTGGCCAGTACCGCCTGGCTGTAAGGGCCGATGGCTTCCGGTGCTTTGGGGGTATGAATGATCTGTTTTGCCATGATATTATGAGTGGGGTTCTGTGTAATGATTAAAACTTATGAATTAGGCTTAAGCTTGCCCACAATCTGAAATTTCAGAAATACACCGTCTGTATGTGGCGCGTCAGCGAGTTCGTGGGTAAGGTCCTGACCAGCCCAATGTTCGTAATGAAGGCCGTTCCGCCAAAGTCTCGAAGCGGTAACATCATAGATGATGCCCTGATAGGCACACCAGATCTCATCTCTGTCCTGACCGTTGCGCAAGGCCAGTTGGGCATGGGTATACTCCTTCAAATTCTATCGCATTTAAGCTCCTTCGAATTGACGGAGGAACCTTACGTCATTTTCTGTAAACAGACGCAGATCACGTATCCCATAGCGAAGCATTGTGATCCGCTCAATACCCATACCGAGTGCAAACCCGGTAAATTCGTCGGGCGAGATGCCGCAGTTGGCCAACACGTTCGGGTCTACCATGCCCGAACCCGCGATTTCTACCCATCCGGTATGCTTGCAGATGTTACACCCTTTTCCTTTACATATAAAGCAGGACACATCTATTTCAGCACTGGGTTCCGTAAAAGGGAAATAGGAAGGTCTCAAACGGATTTTGGAATCCTTTGCAAACATTTCTTTCGCGAAATGATAAAGCGTATCCTTAAGATCCTTGAAAGACACATTCCGGTCCACATAAAGAGCTTCCACCTGGTGAAATACGCAGTGCGCTCTGGCTGATATCGCTTCATTTCTGAATACCCTTCCCGGCATAATGGAGCGTACAGGTGGTTTCTGTCTTTCCAGAAGTCTTATCTGTACATTTGACGTATGCGTGCGCAAAAGAACATCGTCTTTAATCTCTCCGGCACCTTTTTCTATAAAAAATGTATCCTGCATTTCACGTGCAGGGTGATTGTCGGCGAAGTTGAGCGCTCCGAAGTTATTCCAGTCGGTCTCTATTTCCGGGCCGTCCGATACATTGAAGCCCATTCTCTCAAAAATTTCGATGATCCGGCGGCGTGTGAGGGTCAGCGGATGGAGGCTGCCATAAGTATCAGGCACCGGAGGAAGTGTCAGATCTCCATGGGAGGATTCCGACGCAGCTCCGGAGTGTTCAAGCAGTTCGGAAAACTCCTGGAATTTTTCCTGGGCCGCATTTTTTAATTGATTAAGTTCCTGGCCCACTGCCCGCCTCATGTCCTGGGGAACCGTTTTGAGATTTTCAAAAAGAGCGGCGACTGCGCCTTTCTTGCTGATGAATTTCAGGCGGAATGCTTCCAGCTGATTCTTATCGGAAACTGCACTTTCTCTAATCTGATCTAGCAGTTGATTAACTTGTTCTGAAATCATATCGTATAACTACTTGGGGACACAAAGATATATAATCTTTAGAAGCCATTCTAACGGTGAGCGTGAGATGAGCGGCCGGAAAGGACCGTCTTCAGAGAAAGTTGGCCCCTTGTCTGACAAAAATCGTTATACGTAAAAATACGCGTTTTGGCAGGTGATGTTACCCGTTTTTTGAGCGAATTTTATTGTAAATATTTGATAATCAATTAATTGAATCGTTTTCTGGTAAATGACGAACTTTGGAAAACCCGCGATGAACGTGTAATTTTAATCCATCAAATAAAAAAAATATCCAGAACCACAACGCTTAACCATTATGAATCAGCAGGTAAATTGTTCGGAGAATCAGTCCAATTCTATAGAGGCTTCCGGCATCACTATCCACATCCCAGGCAGAACCCGAAACATTTGCGTCTCTACAGATGAAATCATTTGTTTCGAAGGTGAAGGCAACTATACGTACATTCATACCTCGGCGGGCAAGCGCTACATTGTATCACGCACTATAAAAAACCTGATGCGCAGCGTAGGTGAAAACTTTGTACGGATTCACAAGTCGTATATGATCAACACAGGTTATATACTCGAAAAGTTTGAGACGGAGAGAGTAATCCGAATGAAGGGAGGGAAAGAGGTAATGATTTCGAGAAGGCGATTGAAGGAAATCTCCACTCTGCTCAATGCTTATCCCGGAAACGTTTTAGCCTGAGTATGATCGATCCAGCTGGCTGCTGAGGAGAGCAATGCCTTGTTCAAAGCTTCGGGGTTCATAGTCAAGCTCACGCTTTGCTTTGTCCAGAACAAAGCCCGTTATAGGCGGGCGGGCCGCTTTCTGTGCAAATGCTGACGAAGCAGTCTCTGAAATCAGCGTACTGTCTAAACCGAAGTGCTGTGCAGCGTGTTGGGCCATCTGATAGGGTGTGAGGGTGTCTTTGCCGGATAGGTGGAAGATGCCCTCAGCTTTTCTCCGGGCTATCGCTGCACAACCCTCAGCGAGGTCTTCTGCCAAAGTAGGTGTTCTCCATTGGTCATTGACAACCCGTATAGGTGTTTTTTCTTCCAGCGATTTTTTTACCCAAAGTATGAGATTACTTCTGCTCATGTCTTTGGCGATCCCGTACACGAGGACTGTACGCGCAATAGCCCATCTTATGCCGGCGTCTGCGACGATTTTTTCGGCGGCGTATTTGCTCCAGCCATAAAAACTCAAAGGGTTGGGCAGGCCGGTTTCATCGTATGGCCCCTCTTTTCCATCAAATACAAAGTCAGTTGACAAATGAATCAAAAAAGATCCGTACGTCCTGCAGGCAGCTGTCAGATGCCGGACAGCATTTACGTTTTTGTCCCAGCACCCTTCCTTGTCTTCTTCGCACTGATCTACGTGAGTCATGGCTGCGGTGTGAATCACAATGTCCGGTCTGACCTCCGAAAATACACGGTCTATCTCACCGGGTTGGGTAATATCCATTGGTAAGTAGGAGTAAGATGGGGCGGTATCGAGTCTGTTGGGACCCAGTCCGGTAGCCACGAGGTCAAAGGAAGGGTCATTTTTTAGTAAACTGACCAGTTTCTGCCCCAACAGGCCGTTTGTGCCTGTGATCAGAATGCGCTCCTTTCCTGGATATTCAGTGATAGCTGTATTTGTATTTTCTCTCAATTTTTTTCTTACGGACAAGTTTCACACGGACGGATTTGATAGTGATGTCTGTTTCAGGCCGGTCGCGTCCGCCTACAGGCTGTGCCGAGATCTTATCGATTACCTCAAGTCCTTTGATGACCTGGCCGAAAACGGTGTAGCTACCGTCAAGATGCGGGGTGCCTCCTTCCTTCATGTAGACCTCACGCTGAAATATGTTCGGCTTTCTGAAAGCTTTGGCTACTTGTTTGTTCAAGTCTTTTTCGCTGTATACTTTACCCTGTACCAGATAGAACTGACAGCCACTGGATTCTTTTTTAGGGTTATTATTGCGCGCGGCGGCAAGTGCTCCCCTGCGATGAAAAAGTGTGGAATCAAATTCGGCGGGAATCGTATATCCAATATCTCCGTTGCCCAGCAAGGTTTCCGGTGCAGCCCCTCTGGATTTCGGGTCTCCACCCTGTATCATGAAATTTTCGATGACCCGGTGAAAAAGCAGACCATCATAGAAGCGTTCCCTTGCGAGTTTAATGAAATTTGACTTATGAAGAGGCGTTTTGTCGTGAAGCACCACGTTCATATCCCCCAAACTGGTGGAAATGGTGATCAGGTAATCTTTTTTGGGATGGGGTGTATTCGATTCGTCCGAAGCGGGCAGGCCGGCTGACAACGACAACGGTATGAGTATACAGGCCAGTACCAGGTTTATTCTGAGCATAAGTTTTAAAGATTCATGGCGACGTCTCCGGGAGTCAGAGGTTCGAAGCTCAGCTTCAAACCGTAATCGACGGCTTTTGATGCATTGATCAGCGTGACCTTTACTTTTTGATTTTCCCAGATCATGGTATCAGATGTAACCTTTCCGGGTTTACCGTAGGTAGCGTTGAAGTGATTTTTGCACTCGTCCCATAAGTTTTCAACCGATGTCATACTGTTCAGATAGATATCTACCGCAATTTTATTCACCAGCTGATTGCCGGCGCTGTGATAATAAAGTACATCTATCGTCTCCAGTTGAGGCGTATCCAGTGTAAAGCCGATGTGATCCGTAGTGTCCTCCAGTGTGCCAAAGGTCTCCGTTGCTCTGACTTTGTCGAAGGTATCACCAAACGATATGCCTCTGAAAATGCCTTCGCGGTGGTCTCCGATGACGGTTTTAAAAAGCTGGGATTGATTGCTGTTGATGTCCGAAAAGGCAGCAGTAGAGTCTTTTTCAATGTTACCGGACGTTTCGGTTTCGTCCTGTCCTGATTTACTATTACATCCACCAAGCACTACACAACTCAAGAGAACCAGAAAAATTAAACTTCGCATAGCCGACACGATCTAAATATGTATGAGTCCGTAGATTTTTTTGTAAAACTAACCATTTGAGGCTAAAACCTTAAAGCCTGCGCTTAAAAATCTCTGGACAAATTGAAAAAGAATCGCCTTTCTGAAAGACTGTTTACAGTGTAGTTGAAAGTAATAATGGTGTTGTAAAATGTTACAAAATCCAAACCTGCACCGGCACCATACAGGGGCCGGTTTCCAAGGTGTGTCCTGCTTAATTCAGGGTACTTGTTGCCCACATATCCGGCATCTGCATAGGTATTGAGGTAAGCGGCCAGTGGGATGGTATTAAACTGTTTCACGGGTATCCACTTGAATGTTCTCTGGATGTCAAAGATCTTATACTTTAGTTCATTTTGCAGCAATGCATAATTTTGCCCGTCAATGACATAAAGCTCATATCCTCTTACAAGGGTTTGCCGAAATCCGAGACCGACCGTCTGATAGTAGGGCTGTCTGGACGGAGCCGACCATTTTGTTTTAAGACCCGAATTGGCGAACCATTTTTTTCCCAGCGGAAAGTAATGTGTATACCAGAGATAAAGATTGCTTTGATGGATATCATCAGAGGAAAGAAGTCCTAATTGGGAACCCTGTATAACAAGGAGTCTGCCGCGAAGCGGATACAGGAAATTATCACGCCGGTCAAAAGTGTAAGTATAGCTCAGTTGGAAATAGCTCTGTTTTTTATGACCGTCGAGAAAATAGTTGGGATTAAGGCTGGCAATGGTGTCGGAAATCACTGCGCGGCTCCATCTGAGATCCACTGAGTGCGATGCGTAAAACTTGTTGCGATGCGTGAAATTAACGTACGAATAAAATCGTCTGCGGTTATTTTTCTCACTGTTCAGATACTCCAGCTTATCATTCCAGGTTCTGAAGGCCATCGTTTTGTTCGTGAGGTAACCTGTTCCGACGGAAACCCCGTTTTTCATAGACTTATCTATGTAGGGTAAAGAGTAGGAAATTTCAAACTTGGGAATAAAGCCGAATTCGGCAAGCATCCTGATCTTATCCCGACGTCCGGTCAGGTTGGAAAAACTTAGATATGCTCCGTAAATCGTTCGGCGGAGATCCTTGTTCCGGTCGTACCACCATTCGTTGAAGTTCCTGTCGGCTAGCTGAAATACAGGAAATACAATAAAATACCAGCGTTCCTTTACAGATATAAGAATATCCGCGTGTGTCGAATCAGGCAAAAACCGCGGAGTTATATCGACAGTGATAAAAAGGTTGATGTTGAATATTTTTCTCCTCTCCGTTTCCAGTTGCGTCGCAAGGTCAGCAATTGAAATCGTATCTCCGGGTTTGACAGAGAGTTCCCGCAGGATGACTCTGTCAAGGGTTCGCCGGTTGCCTTCGATAGAAATTTGGTTGATAATGGCTACGCTGTCGGGATCAAAGACAACCTGGGCAAGAGATATGCTTACACCTGTTGACAGGAAGAAAAGGTTTAGGCAGGCCAAGCCCCACAGCGTCTTATTCTTGAACATCTTGTTGTCATTTCGGCGCTTTACTACCTTAATTTCAAAGTCACCAGTGACAGTATAGCCAGGATAATGCCGACAATCCAGAATCTCGTCACGATTTTTGATTCATGATAGCCTTTTTTCTGAAAATGATGGTGGAGCGGCGACATCAGCAGTATCCGCCTTCCTTCTCCAAAGCGCCGTCGGGTATACTTAAAGTATCCGACTTGCAGGGTAACGGAAACAAGTTCTACGAGAAATATGCCACACATCACCGGCCAAAGGAGTTCTTTTCGTATCGCCAGCAATACTACTGCGATGACGCCCCCCAGCATAAGGCTGCCGGTATCTCCCATGAATACCTGGGCGGGGTAAGCGTTGTACCAGAGAAAGCCGACGCAGGCACCCACGAAGGCGGCACAAAAAATAACCATTTCTCCCGAGTTAGGGATATACATGATATTGAGGTACTGTGAAAAGCGGATATTGCCGGAAAGATAGGCTAATACTCCCAGCGTGAGTGCGATGATACCCGACGTGCCTGCAGCCAGCCCGTCTATTCCATCGGTAATATTAGCGCCGTTGGAAATCGCAGTTATTATAAAAATAGCAACAAGTGTATACACAATCCATGTGTACTCGTCCGGTAACCATCCAAAAAGGAGCCAGCTATAATCAAATTCATTGTTCTTGATAAAGGGCATCGTAGTTACCGTCGGGTTCACGATGTCGTGATAAGTGTGTACTTCTCCAAGCGTATTACTGAGCAGTGGTTTGTCATAAGTACGCATCCTCACGTGCTGGTTGAAGGACAGGGTAAGTCCTACGATCAGTCCCAGCCCCACCTGACCAATGATCTTGAACCAGCCATGAAGGCCTTCTTTGTTATTTTTGAATTTTTTAATGTAGTCGTCGATGAACCCGATCATACCCGTCCATACAGCCGTAATAATGAGAAGTATAATATAGACATTGGATAGTTTTGCAAACAGCAGTACCGGTACCAAAAGGGAAGCCAGTATAATAAACCCTCCCATGGTCGGAGTTCCTGTCTTTTCCTTCTGACCTTCCAGCCCGAGATCCCTTATGGTTTCACCTACTTGTTTGGTATTAAGAAAGTTGATGATCTTTTTTCCGTAGACTGCCGCGATAAACAGCGACAGAATAGTAGCTCCCAATGCTCTGAAGGAAATATATTGGAATACCCCTGCGCCCGGAATATTGAAGTTCTTGTCGAGGTAGTCGAAAAGGTAGTAAAGCATTTGATGTGTCGGAAAAGAAAGTTTTTGTAAAAATGTTTTATTTTAAAGCAATGTCAAAGTACAAGTTGCAAATACCTGCAACATCCACCAGGCGTGATAGCTTCTATCTGGATGCAAACGCTTCGTGAAGTATTTCGTGGTCATCGAAATGATGCCTGACGCCTGCAATTTCCTGATAGGTTTCGTGCCCTTTTCCGGCGATCAATATGATGTCGTGGCTACCTGCGTTTTTCGCAGCATATACTATGGCTTCCTTTCGGTCGGGGATAGTCATGGTTTTCTTAAGATCCGCTGCAGGTACTCCGGCCTTCATCTGTTCGAGTATATCCATAGGATCCTCAAATCTCGGATTGTCGGAGGTGAAAATCACCTTGTCACTCATCCTGCATGCGATGGCAGCCATTTCCGGCCTTTTCGAGGTGTCCCTGTTTCCTCCGCATCCTACGATAGTGGTGAGTGTTTCCTTGCCACTCCGCAGGTGCTCTATGGTCTCGAGCACATTTTTTAGTGCATCGGGGGTGTGTGCATAATCGATGATACCCACTACCCTGTCAGTTGAATGTATTTGCTCGAACCTTCCCGAAGGACTTTTTATTCTGCTCAGCTCTATCAAC
>CAZAVR010000126.1:0-9702 GCA_964488435.1 uncultured Cytophagales bacterium
GGGAGGGTATCCTATAAAGACAAGGTATTCACCGACTGGCTGACACGAACAGGAGAGCTTCCGCCTGACTGGGATGCCCTTCCATCTATCCCCTACCTCCCGGATCCGATGCTTATCCGGAAAAATGGCAAGCAGGTCCCCGTTACCACATTGGCCGACTGGAACAAAAAACGTAAGGAACTCAAAGAACAACTTCAATATTACATCACCGGAACTTATCCTGAGCAACCCAAGAATCTGTCGGTAAAATTGCTAAATGAGACCTCGGACGGCCAGGTGACCTTACGTACCGTGGAGCTTTCGTTCGGGCCCAAAAAAGAAGCCAGGCTGACTATCGAACTCCTTATTCCTCCCGGAAAGGGCCCGTTCCCTGTATTTATGACAAATTGGAATCACCGGGAATGGGCGCAAATTGCTGTAAAAAGAGGATATATCGGCTGTGTGTATGCCGGCGCTGACTCCAAAGACGATACAGAAGACTACGCCCGGATCTGGACGGATCAATACGACTTTACCAGGCTGATGCGCCGGGCCTACGGAGCTTTTGTTGCCGTAGACTACCTCTACACACTACCTTTTGTTGACAAGAAAAAAATCGGCATCACCGGACATTCAAGAAACGGAAAGCAATCCCTTATGGCGGCGGCTTTTGACGAAAGAATAACCGCAGTAGTAACAAGCAGCGCTGGCTCCGGGGCAGAAGTTCCCTGGCGGTATTCCTCCTATCCCTATGATGTGGAAGACATTGCCCTCCTTACTGTAGCACAGCCGGCATGGCTCCACCCCCGCCTTCGTTTTTTTACAGGCCGTGAAAATAAGCTACCTATTGATCAAAATTCATTTATGGCACTGGTGGCTCCGCGGGGACTGATGGTGAGTACGGCGACCAATGAAAGCGCCACCAACCCCTGGGGCGCCGAACAAGCACTCAAATCAGCCGGGAAAGCCTATCGTTTCCTAAACGCAGAAGACCAGATCATGATCCGTTACAGGCCGGGCTTACATGGGACATCAGCCAAGGATATTGAAGGCTATGTGGATTTCTTTGATTTTGTGTTTAAGCGCAGCAAGGTCAGTCCGGCCAGCAATTTGATATACGACTACTCTTTCAATAACTGGCTGGCCCTTTCCAAAGAGAAAACCGATCCGTTAAGCTTTCCGAGGAAGCGCATCGACGATATACTTATTCAAAAAGACGGGAAAACGCTGGCTACACAGAAAGCTTGGGAAGAAAAAAAAGAATCTGTCAGGAAGCATATCCAATGGCTTATGGGAAACGAGCCGCCCGTCGTCACCAATTATGGTCCCACAACTTTAAAGAACGGGGGATTGGGAGAAAGTTACATGGGCACCTTCCTGAAACGACCGGCAGCGACCAAAGACATGGAAGTGATGAATGTGACGCCTTACAAAGGCTTCGGCGACAACCTCTTTGGTTACCTGTACTATCCGCGTGAGAAAGCAAAAAACCAGAAACTGCCTGTACTGATCTATCTGCATGAATACGACTATGGCAAGGGCTTCACCCCGATAGGCCATCAGCATGAGCTTCAGTCGTTCTTTGAAAAGCTGACCCGGCAAGGGTATGCGGTATTCTCTTATGATATGATGGGATTTGGAAACCGGATGGAAGAAGGCACCAGGTTTTATGAACGATATCCGCAGTGGTCCAAAATGGGAAAACTCGTCTCCGACGTAAATGCTGCAGTAATCATGCTCAAGCACCTGGACATTGTGGATGAAACGAAAATATTTACCGCGGGTTATGCACTTGGAGCGACGGTGGGGCTTTACGCTACAGCACTGAACAAGGATATAGCGGGAACCATTTCAGTCGCCGGTTTTACCCCTATGCGTACAGATCACGCCGGAAAAGGAACTCAGGGCATTGCTGCTTTCTCCCACCTCCACGGTCTTCTTCCGAGACTAGGGTTCTTTATCGGCCATGAGGAAAGAATTCCCACAGACTTTCACGAAATCATATCCAGCATTGCGCCAAGGCCCGTGCTCCTGATTGCTCCGCAAAAAGACTGGAATACGACTCCTGAAGACATCAGGACTGCAACAGATGAAGCCCGGAAAATTTATAGTTTGTACGGTAAGGAAGATCATCTGGAACTCGCCTCTCCGGTGGACTACAACCGGCTTTCAGTCCCTATGAGACAGCTGATTTTCGACTGGTGCGGCAGACAGTAGGTGGGGTACAATATGGAAAAACCCTGCCTTCCCGAGGGGGGGGCAGCCCTCTTCCGGTTCAATCAGGATTTGGGTTTCATCTTATACAAAATAAAAACATTGACGAGAATCAACGCTGCTGAGATCTTAAACAACAGTGAGAGATTCACATCTGCATCGCGAAGTGCTCCCGCAGCGTACAAACCGACGCCACCTACCACGCATGAAAGCAAATTCAGCACGCCATAACCGGTCGCGAGATATCTGGGATTGATAATCATTGCTAAAATAGGCATCATATTGGCATCGAGAAAAATACGGAAAAACGCAAAGACCATAAAGGAAGCCACAGCCACGTAAAGCACTGTTGTACTGCTTGCCACAAAAACAGCCGGTGCTGAGATCAGCAACCCCATCATAGGCGTAAATATCCGGCCCCTCTTACTGCGACGGCTCCATTGATCCGCGAGAAAACCTCCGGCCAATACCCCTCCCAAAGATGCAAAATGGAAATAGCCCGCAGCATACAGACCGGCGTCCGTCTGGGAAAGACGGAACGTCTCCTTAAAATAGGTAGGCAACCACCCCACTACCAGCCATGAAACCACCCCTCCCAATCCCCAAAGCGCGATTACCTTCCTATACTCTGCGTTGGCCAAAAGCGCTCTGATGGTAACAAAAAAAGAGGGGGATGGTGCCTCTGCAATATCTGCGCTCATTCCCCGCATCTCTCTGTCCGGACTGTCTCTGAGAAAAAAAAGCAGAACCACCACATACCCTATCCCGATAAAGCCGAATATAGAGAAAGCATAGTTCCAGCTATGATTTTCAGCAATTTGGCCACCGATAAACCCCAGGCTCTGGCCGATCATAATACCGCCCATGTGGATACCGGTAGCAAGGGAACGGGTGGCTCCCTTGTGATAATCCATGATAAGGGCCAGACCGGCCGGAATATAGCAGGCTTCACTGATACCCATGAGTGCCCGCGACAATAAAAGTCCCTCAAAAGTGGTGGCATAAGAGGTAAGCCAGGTAACAAGCGACCAAACAAACAAACTTCCGATGATCACCCAGCTCCTTCTGAACCGATCGGCAAAATACCCTCCCACGGGACTGAGAAAACCATAGATCCACAGGAAAAGAGAAGTAAGAAGCCCGAACTGAGCATCGGTCATAGGAATGGCTTCCACTATTGAAGACCGCATAGTAGTGATCATCATCCTGTCCAGATAATTGAGACATCCGACCACACACAGGAGGCCTACTACCAACCAGGGATAAGCCATAGAATTCTTCTGAGCTGAAACAGCTTTACTATCTGACATAGGAAAACGGGGATAATTTGTCTTTTACTATACTATCTGACACCCGTAACGGTGGGGGTACGAATACCGGGTTTGATCTCTCCACTGATATACAACCAAAGGTCCTTCCACTTTACCACAGGCAAAGTGACCGGCGCTGCAATTGTTGTCTGCTCTCCCGTGAATTCCCAGGCATCAGCTTCAGGATCATAAAGAAGTACTGATCTGACAATACCCGGATGGGATTTGGCATCCTTATAGTGTGCAGTTACTGCGTCTACCCCACCCCAGATCAGAAACCGATTATTGGCCAGCAGCGGTAATTCCGTTCCACCGGCGGAAGCTCCGCGGGGCATCGAGGCCAGCGCATGCCAGGTAGCTTTCCAGCTTTCCCCCTCCTTACGAAGCTCCAGGGCGTAATTGTCGAGCAAGATAGCTCTGGATTTCACCCCCTTGCTATTGATCCTGGTCGTTTCGCCACCCATCAGGTAAATTTTACCCTGGTAAACCCCTGCCACGGGGAATATTCGCGCCGGTATCCCCTCCATATTTACATCTTTCCACCCCGCATTTAGATTTTCCAGGTCCAGGACAAAGGCCCTGGCAGATGCTGCACTTTCGGGCGTTTCCATTCCTCCTGTGATAAAAATAAGACTTCCAAGAAGTGTACCACCCATGTTAGCCAGCGACACAGGGAGCTCAGGAAGCGATTCAAAAACCAGCGCGTCATTTTTCCACTCAAGCGCAAGAACCCTCTTCAAATGCCCCGTAGCTGTGCTTCCACCGACCAGGATCAGCCGATTGCGATAGCTCACCGAAACACCGTAACCAGATGTTTCAGGCAAAGTCTGTCCGGCTTTATGCCAGCCTTTTTCTTCCGAAAAACAAAATATGGTATCGTACCACTTCTTTTTCCCTCCGCTCCATGGCATGTCTCCAGGAAAATTAGCCCCACCCATGGCCAACAGCCTTCCGGAACTAATACCTGCGTACATACCTGCAAACCCCCTGCTGTCGGGAAGTTGCGCGAACGCTACCCATTCCGGCGCGCTTATCTGTGCTTTCATTTGATACTGAATAATTACTAGGAATACTAAAAAAGAAATAACCCTGATCATTCTGTAGCTGTTTAAAAACTGACCGTCATTTTCATTACCGCCCCCGGCCCTGGTTCCTGGAATCCTCCAGTGACTACCAAAACCTTAAGCGTAGGTTCGTCCTTCCAAAAACAGAGATTACTGGTCAGAGGAAGCTGCGTATCGAGCGAATACAAATGCTCCCCCTCCGGAGAAAGCACCTGAATAGCCTGCATTCCATAGTGAGCCACCCAAATCCTGCCCTCCTTATCAACGGCAAGACCATCCGGGAGATTATGCAACGAATCTCCTCCCGGATGCGACGGAAGATCCGCAAAGACCCGCACCTGGCAGGCTTCCTCTTTCAACCCGATAGCGAGAATTCTGTTCCTGTAACTCTCTGCCACATACAAAACCGATTCATCCGACGACAAAGCCAACCCGTTCGCATAGTCTATATCTTCTGCCAGGACCTTCTCATTCCCTTTTGCGTCGACACGAAAAACACGTCCGGAATACCTGGTAGAATCGGTAAAATACAAGTCTCCACTCCTGGATAAAATAAGGTCATTCGGGACGCCGACATGCACACCGGCCAATTGAGTTTCGACAGGAAACCCTCTGAAACTACCCGCTGAACTGTACCTGGCAATCCTTCCCGACTGGCTTTCGCAAACCCAATGATCGCCATCCGGCCCCAGTATCTGCCCATTCGGGCATTCTCCCTTTGCCCATTCCATACTCCCTTTCCCAACCTCCCATTTACCTATATACCCGCCGGTAAGTGTGGTATAATACACGTTTCCGTCATTGTCTACTGCGGGACCTTCCGTGTAATAAGGGGCATCCAGTATTTTTTCGGTCTGACAATTTTTCATAACAGATTCATGGGAATCAGTTAAAGCTGAATTTCCTCAAAAGGGAACAAAGGCGTGCGGCGATTTTTATAAACGAAACGAGTCATATCGGCTCCCGTGGGTCCGGGAGTATCCACTCTCACTATACTTCTGCATATCTGCTGATAGGCCGCGACAGGTGCATTTACCCCCTTGGCCACAATAAAATCGAAGGAAGACGGATCCAAACCAAAAGCGGTCAATTGACGGAGACTGTAAGGCTCGCAACGCCTTGAGGTAAGCATCACGGTGTTGCCGCTTACCGTTTCTACAATCGCCATCGTTCCCATATTGAAGTTGACAAATCCACCGTGGCGGGGTGTAGATTCTGAAAATCTCCCGTCAGCCAAACGAACCAGTTTCACCTGGCTCGTATACGCAGGCACTCCGAAAGTAAGAGGAAACCAATCATCTGCTACGGTATTTTGCTCTACCTGAGCCACTGCATAAGCATCACAAATACAAACGAACACCCGGGACACCGAGTGCCTCTCGAATGCGTCCAGAAGATGAGTGCTGTCGCCCGGTGCGCCGCCACCCACATTGTCTCCCATATCCAGGACGAGTACCGGCCCGGCCATTTCCCCTAAGACAGGGAGCAAGCTTTCCAGCGTCCTCTTCTCACCATTAAATGTACGGTACTGTTTCAACACATATTCTTCTACCTCATCAGCCGCTAATCGGCACACCCCTTCATTCTCACCGGCTACGAGAACACCTGATCCCATTTCAGCCACATCGGCATAAGGAAATCCCAAAAGTATCCGCACGGACAAGAGCCCGTATTTATGCTGAACAGCTTCTGCATACTGCCTGAGACCCAGACAAGGATCCTGAAGCGTGGATTGTTGTTCAATGCTGATGGCCAAAGGCAACTGTCGGAGATATTGTAAAGGAGCTATCGTCCCCCTGACAGCAGCCAGCATCATTCCGGCTGCCAATCTCCCTGTGTCTGCCTGATCTACGTGGGGATTCGTACTGTAAGGAATCAGCGCATCTGTAGCCTCCACCATAACCCTGCTGACATTAGCATGTGGATCAAGCGTACCCATGATTGGAATAGAAGGCCCCAGTTTTTCACGAAGTAAACCGAGCCAATGCCCATCCATATCAGGATAGGAAGCCACTACGCCGGCGCCGTGAGGTACCACCATGCATGCATCCAGAGGTTGCGCTGCATCCAACTGAGTAAACAACTCGTCCAGCAACTGAAGATATGCCTCGTCCGAAATCAACCCTGCGGGCGTTGCCGAAGCATAAAAAACCGGAACCAGTTCCACATCCTCATTTCCTTCGATGACGTCAATGATGCCACTTATTTCATGATGAGCTCCCCTGTACTCTTTCAATATATCATTCCCCACCAGCCAATAACCATTCCTGAAACTGTCAAATGTTGTACCAGAGGTAAGGAAGGTATTGGTTTCATGATAGATCCCCAACAGGCCAATGCGCTTTTTCATGTTTGGTTCGCCGTTATCGCGTTCAATTGTGCAGTTTAATCACCGCATCAACTTCAAACTTCAGGACATCTCCCAGGCAGCCGATCAGGGTGGTCCTGGCAGGAAAGGGCGCTTTAAAATAATCCCTGTAAATAGCATTGAAAGCAGCCAGGTCTTCTTGTCTTCCGACATAATTTCTCACCTGAACAGCATCGTCCAGAGTAGCGCCTGCATTTTCAACAATACGCCTTAGATTTTCAAAAGACCTTCGGCACTCTCCTTCAAAAGTATCCACTACAATGTTCCCCTGATCATCTACAGAGGCTTGTCCGGACACAAAAAGATGACCGCCTGAAATTACCCCTGCGGAAAACGGCAAATGACTCGAAGGAACGTCATCGCCCGAAACAATTACTTTATCACTCATAATACTCCAAATGTATACAGTTGGTTTTTCAGATCTTCAAATCAATCACCACATCTGAAAACAGGTGTCTCAATAAACCTTTTCAACGGACTTACGGTAAAAACTATCGATTTCATTCATGATCGCAAGCACCTCTTCATCTCCAAACGGGAAAGGAGGGGCGATAATCGGTGGCTTCGGTGCGCCGATCCTGATATTGTATTTCAGCATCATACCGCGGTCTATAAAATCCCAGACGTATGGAAGTACTTTTTCTATAAATGCCTGGAAAGTGAGCATAAAACTTTCGGCCTGAGCCACCTCCCCATTCAGAAACGACTGTCGTATGTACCTGCAGGTAGGCCCGAACATATTATAAAAAGTACCGATAGCACCCACGGTTCCGCAAATAGCTGCCTGGCACATGAGCTCATCAGCTCCGCTAAAAAGCTTTAACCTGTCACCTGCACGATTCCGTATGCTGCTTATTTCAAGTAATTTCCCCGTAGTAAGCTTCATACCCTGTACCTGAGGGATTTCCATGAGATCATCAATCAGCTTCAAATCAAGCGCCGTTCCTATCTGATAGGAGAAAAAAGGAAGATCCGTTGCCTGCGCAATCCGACGGTAGTGCTGAAATGCGGCCTCTGTGGAGCCTCCGAAATAGATAGGCCCTACTGACGAGATTGAATTTGCTCCTGCAGAAGCGGCATGCTTAGCAAGGCGGATCGACTCCTCGGTATTGAGAGCACCTACCTGCACCATAACAGGCACGCGACCGGCCACTATTTCGAGAACCCGGGAGGCTATTTTTTTACGTTCCTCTTCGCTGAACAAAAGACCCTGACCCGTAGATCCCAGCAAATAAATGCCGTCCATTTCCTGACCGATGACAAGTTCTATCAGTTTCTCCAATTCTTTCTCGTCCGATGATCCGTCCGGACGAACTGGGGTGAATAAGGCGGGCCAAACCCCCTTGTATACCTGATTACTCATATTTTATTCACAATTAACAGTTACTGATTAAATTTATATAGAACGCTTTATGATTGAAATCGCTTCATCCGGCTCGTGTAAGCCGACATCGGGCAGTTCGAAATTTCTGTCTACCGAGGGCATATCCTTAAAACCACTTCCGGTAACAAGGCAAACAACAGGTTCATCCTTCCGAACCTCACCCTTTCTTATCGCATCTTCAAGCCCTGCCAGCGCAACAGCCCCGGCGGGTTCGCAAAATATCCCTTCCTGCTGTGCCATACGCTTATGCCATTTGTACACACTCGTATCCTCTACGGTATAGCCATTCCCCCCCAGCCTTCTGCAATTCTCTATGACGTGATCCCCGTCAATTACATTGGCAACCTGGAGTCCGCTGATCGCCGTTGATGATAGGACGGACCTGGCTTTATCAGCGCCCTCCCTCAAGGGCCCCGCGATGGTATTATTCCCGGAAGGTTGCACACAGTGTACCCGGACATCCCTGCCTTCCTGCAACACACCCCGCGTAATCGCGAGGGTCAGCCCCCCGCCTCCTGCCGGAACGAAAATATGCCCGACATCCGAAAGCGCACCGACGATCTCCGCCGCTATGGTTTCCACACCCTGCATTCCCCTTTCGCAGTACTTATAGGCGCTGATGGGCAAAGGGATCTGCAAATGATTACATATTTCTTCCAGCTGATTAAATACTTGCTGAGTAACTACGGGATCTTTCCCGAAGCCACGGACCATAACGATCTCCGCTCCATACAACTGCATCTGCCGGAGTTTGGGTAACGGCGCCCCGTCGACCACGACGATCTGGCACCTGATCCCGGCTGCTGCGCTATAGGCTGCCAACGCCGCCCCCGTATTACCGCTAGACGTCGCAAGACATGCCCTTTGCCTGTCGCGCTGCATTCCGCTCACCAATACCGCAGCAAACCGATCCTTATAGGATCCGGTAGGATTCAGATTTTCCAGTTTGAAGAAAAGCTTCTCAATACCCAGTTCCCGTCCGATAAATCGGGAAGCTACCAGGGGCGTATTTCCCTCTCCCAGAAAAATGCGGTCATCTGCCGACACCAGATCGGCTATAGGTTTATATTTCCAGATTGTGTTCAAAACTCTTTGGGAAATTGTAGTTGTTTCTGACTGTAAGCACTGAAATTATGTTTGAAACCTCCGTCAATGAGAAGTGTTGTTCCGGTAATGTAGGCGGCCTCATCCGAAGCCAGCCATACCATTGCCCTGGCCACCTCGACCGAAAGCCCGCCCCGGCCCAGCGGAATACTGTCGGTAAGATTCCCGATAAGCCGTTCGCTTATATTCTCTCCTGATTCATCCTCGTAGTCATTACTAAGGTCGGTTTCAATATAGCCTGGCGCCACGGCGACTACCCTAATCCCTCGTCTGCCATAG
>CAZAVR010000127.1:0-9691 GCA_964488435.1 uncultured Cytophagales bacterium
AGATCTGGTACTTTTTACGGGTGATCTGGTCAATGAAAGAACGGATGAGGTACGGGATTATATACCCATTTTCCAAAAGGTAAAAGCGCCGCTCGGGGTATATTCTGTGCTGGGTAATCATGATTACGGCGATTATGTAACGTGGCCTTCCGCAGCGGCAAAGGCTAAGAATTTAGATGATATTCTTGTTGCCAATCAGTTGCTGGGCTGGCGTTTGATGATGGATGAGCATACGGCTATCCGGGTTGACGGTGCGGAGATCGGATTGTTGGGAATACAAAATTATGGTAAGGGCCGGTTTCCGAAATATGGAAATCTGAAAAAAGCGCTTGTAGGAGCTGAGCAGTTTCCTGTAAAGATTTTGATGTCGCATGACCCGAGCCACTGGGACATGCAGGTGAATACTGAGCACAAGGATATAGACCTTTCTCTGGCAGGACATACGCATGGGATGCAATTCGGTGTGGAGATACCGGGATTTCACTGGAGTCCGGTGCAGTACGAATATGAGCAGTGGGCAGGGTTGTATCAAAAAGCGCATCAGTATCTTTATGTGAACAGGGGCTTCGGCTACATAGGTTACCCGGGGCGTGTGGGAATCTGGCCTGAAATTACTATTCTGGAGCTGGTGAAAGCTTAGTCTTTTTCTTTGAATACTGCAATTAAAAACGTGCTTGCGGCGTTCCCTGTTCAGGAAGTTGTTCTTGGGCTATCCCCGGTTAGTTTTAAAACAAAGACAGATATGAGAAATCAGATAGCGATAGCAGTTTTGACGGTGCTGATGGTGGCAGGGCCTATGGGGTTGTCGAGTACAGAAGCCGGGACACCGACGGCCGCGGAGGTTTCAGTTGCTAAGAAAAAGAGGGGGCGCTCCTACAAAAAACCGCGCAAAAAAAGATTCCTCGGGATTTTTAAAAGACGAAGCTCCTGTGATTGCCCGAGACATTGACATTCGTCTGCGGAATCAGAAATTTCCTAATAATAATTAAGTATCAGGTAAGCGGTACTACGCATCTCAAAAGATTCGTAGCTTTTGCTTACTTTTGCATTTTATAAAGGAGCCGATTCCCTAAACAGACAAAAAACAGACCTGAAAATGAAAATCAATGTCCAGAGCAGCGAGAAATTTGAAAGGAGGCATCATGGAAAGAATGATGAAGAATTAAAGCAAATGCTCGCTAAAATCAATGTTTCTTCAGTAGACGAACTGATCGAACAGACGGTTCCTGCCAATATCAGGCTGGACAAACAGCTACGGCTCCCGCCTGCGAAATCGGAACAACAATTTTTGCAGGATTTTAAGAGATTAGCGCGTAGAAACGCAGTTTACAAGTCATATATAGGTACAGGATACTACGATACGATTACACCCAATGTGATTCTGCGTAATATATTTGAAAACCCGGCCTGGTATACAGCGTACACCCCTTACCAGGCAGAGATTGCCCAGGGGCGCCTTGAGATGTTGATCAACTTTCAGACGGTGGTTTCAGAATTAACCGGAATGGAGATTGCCAACGCATCATTATTGGATGAGGCGACAGCAGCAGCCGAGGCAGCTGCGCTTTTGCATAGCATGAAATCTTCAGCCAGGAAATCGGCGCATACTTTTTTTGTGTCAGACCTTTGCCATCCCCAAACGATTGATGTCCTTAAAACCAGGTCGGCTCCTGTTGGAATTCATGTAGTGGTGGGAGATCATAGGAAACTGGATCTGACGGATGAAAGCCTTTTTGGCGTGCTTGTTCAGTATCCGGCTTCCGACGGTCAGGTAATAGATTATACTGACTTTATTAGCGCAGCGCACGAATTGCAGGTAAACGTGGCCGTTGCTGCGGATCTGCTGGCTCTGACCTTACTCAGGTCGCCTGGAGAAATGGGGGCTGACATCGTAGTAGGATCTTCTCAGAGATTTGGCGTGCCTATGGGTTATGGTGGGCCTCATGCCGCTTTTTTTGCTTGTAAAGCGTCTTATAAGAGAAATATCCCCGGTAGGATTATCGGAATTTCACAGGACGCGGAAGGCCATTCGGCTTATCGGATGGCACTTCAGACCCGTGAACAACATATTCGCAGAGAAAAAGCGACGTCTAATATTTGTACTGCACAGGTTTTACTAGCCGTGATGGCAGGTGCTTACGCGGTATATCATGGTCCTGAAGGACTGAAGCGCATCGCCGGCCAGGTTCGGGGACTGACGGGACTTTTTGTGGATACTGTACAGAAATTCGGGTACAGTGTGCTTACGTCTGTCTATTTCGATACAGTAACTATACGTACAGTTCATGCAGGGAAGCTGAAGGAAGAATCTGTCAAATGGGGTATTAATTTGCGGCATTATACGAATGAACCGGAGGTTATCGGGGTGTCTTTTGATGAAAACAAGTCGTTTGACGATGTAATTGCCCTTCTTAATCTCTTTGCTGAGGTGGCAGGCTTCATGGGTGAACTGGAAATAGATGGAGACGTAGAGATTTACTTTCCGGATAACCTCAGAAGGAATACGGGCTACCTGGATTATCCTGTGTTCAAAGCCTACCACACCGAGCATGAAATGCTGAGGTACCTGAAGCGTCTGGAAAGCAAGGACCTTTCGCTGGTGCATTCTATGATCTCACTGGGTAGCTGTACCATGAAACTCAACGCTACTGCAGAGATGATTCCGGTGACATGGCCGGAAATAGGGGCTATCCATCCTTTTGCACCGACAGAGCAGACAAAAGGTTATCAGGCCATCACAGATGAACTTAGCGAATGGCTTGCCGAAATTACGGGTTTTGCAAAAGTATCTCTTCAACCCAATTCAGGTGCGCAGGGAGAATATGCAGGTCTGATGGCCATCCGTGCCTATCATGAGAGCAGGGGAGATACGGATAGAAATGTAGTGTTGATTCCTTCTTCTGCCCATGGCACTAACCCGGCCTCAGCTGTAATGGCTGGAATGAAGGTGGTGGTTACCAGGTGTGACGATCAGGGAAATATAGATGTAGAAGATCTCAGAGCCAAAGCGGAAGCGTATAGTAGTGTACTTTCCTGTCTTATGGTGACCTATCCTTCCACGCATGGCGTGTTTGAGGAGAGTATCGTTGAAATATGTGAGCTGATTCATGCGCATGGCGGCCAGGTTTACATGGATGGTGCCAATATGAATGCGCAGGTAGGACTTACGAGTCCGGGATACATAGGTGCTGACGTTTGTCATCTTAATCTTCACAAAACCTTTTGTATCCCCCACGGTGGCGGCGGGCCTGGTGTTGGGCCCATAGGGGTGGCATCCCATTTGGTTCCTTTTCTCCCCGGACACGTACATTGGACGCAGGAAGCGGGTGGGCAGAGCGCAGTGTCCGCCGCGCCTTTCGGAAGTGCCAGTATCCTTCCGATATCGTATGCTTACATTGCGATGATGGGAGCCGATGGGTTGACTAATGCTACCAAAATGGCCATCCTGAACGCGAATTACATCAAAGAGCGACTGGATGGACACTACGATGTGTTGTATACAGGCGCGAATGGACGCTGTGCGCACGAGATGATCGTAGATTGCAGGCCATTCAAAGCGTTTGGGATAGAGGCCGAAGATATTGCGAAGCGTCTGATGGATTACGGTTATCATGCCCCCACACTCTCTTTTCCGGTCGCAGGTACGTTGATGATCGAACCTACAGAGTCGGAATCAAAGGCCGAGCTCGATACTTTTTGCGATACCATGATTGCCATCAGAGCGGAAATTCGCGAGGTTGCCGAGGGTATGGCAGATAAAGAAAATAATGTTCTGAAGCGGGCTCCACATACGGCCAGGGTAGTACTGGCCGATGACTGGGACCGTCCATACAGCCGTGAAAAGGCTGCTTTCCCGTTGCCAAGGCTGCGTTTCAATAAGTTCTGGCCGAGCGTGAGCAGGGTGGATAATGCATACGGCGACAGAAATCTCGTTTGCGCCTGTCTGCCTGTAGAGGCGTACGCAGAGGTATAGAAAGTTGGCTGACATGAATTGAAAAGGGCAGGTGCACCGCACCTGCCGTGTCTGGTTATTCTCGCACGAATTCCATGTGACAAGAATATAAATAAGAAGTAAACACATGAAATAGATGATAAAAATAGATTTTGTTGAGGAGTTGAGATGGAGGGGTATGCTTCACGATATGATGCCCGGAACAGAAGAGCAGCTCCGTGCTGAAATGACGGCAGGTTATATTGGATTCGATCCGACGGCGCCGTCACTCCATATTGGTAACCTGGCTACGATAATGCTCCTCGTACATTTCCAGAGAGCGGGTCACAAGCCTATTGCACTTGTGGGTGGAGCTACGGGGATGATTGGCGACCCGTCGTTCAAGGCTTCGGAACGTTCTTTTCTTTCTGAGGAGACACTTCGCATCAATCAGGAGGGTATCCGTAAGCAGCTGGAGCATTTTCTTGATTTTAATTCCGGGGAGAATTCCGCTGAAATGGTCAATAATTATGACTGGTTCAAAGAGATTAGTTTCCTGCAGTTTCTCAGGGACGCCGGAAAATTTCTGAGCATTAATTATATGATGTCCAAAGATTCCGTAAAAAAGAGGCTGGAAACAGGTATATCATTTACGGAGTTTTCCTATCAGCTCTTGCAAGGGTATGATTTCTACCATTTGTACAAGACTAAAAATGTCCGGCTGCAAATGGGTGGCTCCGATCAATGGGGTAACATCACCACCGGAACGGAGATGATCCGGAGAAAAGAGGGAGACGAAGAAGGATACTTCAAAGCTTACGCGTTGACAACCCCACTGATCACAAAATCAGACGGGACGAAATTCGGAAAAAGCGAGGGAGGTAATGTTTGGCTGGATCCGGAAAGGACATCTCCCTATGAATTCTATCAATTCTGGATCAATCAGTCTGATGAGGATTCCCACCGTTTGCTTAGGGTCTTTTCTTTGCAATCAAAAGAAGAAATCGAAGCGATAGAGGCAGAGCATGCACAAGCCCCGCATACCCGATCTATGCAGAAAGCCCTGGCCAGGGAAGTTACCATTAGAATCCACTCTGAGCGGGGCTATGAGCTGGCTTTGAAAGCTTCTGAAGTGCTTTATGGAAAGGCGACGCTGGATACCCTGAAAAGTATTACCGAGGATGAATTCGAGACCATTTTTGCCGGTGTTCCGCAAACTGAAATCACACTGGCGACCTGGAGTAGCTGCACTACGGTAACCGATCTTGTTTCTGTTGGTACGCGCTCGGAGGTATATGCTTCCAAGGGAGAGGCCCGAAGAGCCATTCAACAGAATGCAGTGAGCATAAATAAATTAAAAGTAGGTGGGGCGGATCAGTCACCTAATGATTTTGAACTCCTTCAGGGAAGTTACCTGCTGATATCGAAGGGTAAGAAGAATCACCTGATTAAAGTCACAGGTTAGGCAAAAAAAGCCCGGAGTATACTTATCAGTAATTCCGGGCTGATGAAAGTGTGTGTAGATTTATACCGTCATGCTTTTGTTTATATCTATTTTTTGAATCGATTTCTATTTACCGGAGCGCATACCCCTGGTCTGAGCAATTTTTTCGTCAGTAGCAAGTCTGTTGTACTCGTCTGATTCCATCGGATACAAGGCCACCCGGCCTTCTGCATCGCTGTGTATACCCCAGCCATATCGTTTACAAAGAGGAGAGGCACGCAGGCAGGCCTGACCTTTCGAGAAAAAGAGCTCACGCTCGGTTTTTAACATGGAGGCAGGGATTTCCCTGCGTTTCGCCTGCACCGAGAAAATAACATCATCCGAAGTATATTGATAAGGATGATGGACGATCATTTCAAATTGCATTCCTGCAATAGTAGGTTTATCACCCTTCATCGGTGGTATTTCCGCTGCTTTTACCGGGCAATCGTCTGCTACACGGATAAGGGTATTTGTGTAGTTAGTTGTATGTATTCCTGACATTTGGCTACTTTGTTCGAATTATTGGGTAAAAATAGGGAAATGAATGCTTGTCATGTGCTGTCTCCCCAGGCCGGGTTTCGGGGGAGTACAATAATATTGTGTTTCAAAACCGCTGCTCTTCATATTACAGGGTCAGATACTGCATAAGTACCCGGTGTATTGTTTCTTCTACAAATGGTTTTGTGACGAAATCATCCATGCCCATAGCGAGACATTTTTCCTGGTCTTCCTTGACATTGCCGGCCGTCAATGCGATGACAGGAACTTTATCTGATCCGGGAAGCTCCCGGATTGAGGCCATGGCTTCAAAGCCGTTCATTTCCGGCATTTGGATATCCATAAAAATGAGATCAGGTAATTCTTTTTTACAGATATTTACCGCCTCCCGGCCATTTTTTGCGATCAATATCCGGACGTCGGGGACTATTCTTTCTATAATCGTTTTTGCGAGAAGCAGGTTAATGGTATTATCTTCCGCGATCAGGATGCTCCAGGATTGTGCGAATGCCGTTGTTTGAAGTTCTGGTGGAACTTCAGCTTCAAATCGTTCTTTTTCGGCTATTTTTTTGAAGCAATGTGCTATTTCGGGCAATTTCAATGGCTTGGGAAGACGAAATTTTACATGGTAAGCTTCGCACGCGTCAATAACCGCCGGGTCGTCGGCAGAAGTCGTCAGCAGGATGATTTCGGGAATGTCGGCCTGGAAATTCTCGTTGATCATACGGGCAGTTTCCAGGCCGTTGAGTTCCGGCATCTGGTAGTCGAGAAGAAGTGCACTGTAGCCTCCGGGTTGTCGCAGCATTTCAATGGCTTCCCACCCGTTCTTTGCTTCGTCGGATGGGATGCCCAGCAGATCGGTCAGCTGACGTATGATGTGCCGATTGTTTGCATTATCATCAACAATAAGAATTCGTTTCGAGGTGTCGATTCCTTCCCAGGCATCGGGAGCTGTAAATTCACAAGGTACTGTAATGTCGAAGGAGAACGTGCTGCCTTGTCCGAATGTACTTGCCACGTGCAGGGAACTCCCCATCATCTTCAGCAATTGATTGGAAATGGTTAGCCCAAGACCTGTGCCTCCGTATTTTTTGGTCGTTGATCCGTCTTCCTGCCGGAAGGCCTCGAAGATTTTCGACTTTTTGTCCTCCCTGATACCGATTCCCGTATCTCTTACGCTGAACCGGCATCGCATTTCGTGGTCGGATTCGAAAGCAAGCGCTTCAATTTTTAATTCTATTTCGCCGATTTCGGTAAATTTGGCGGCGTTGCTCAGAAGGTTGATCAGGATCTGTTTGAGCCGGAGCTCGTCTGCCCAGATGAAGGCAGGAAGGTGAGCCGGGATGTTCAGCAGCATCTCCAGGTTTTTCTTCTGTACCTGGAATGAAACGATATCTACTACCTGGTACATAAGCTCGGAGATGTTACAGCGATCATGGCTGAGTTCGAGTTTTCCTGCTTCGATTTTGGAAAAATCGAGAATGTCGTTGATAATGCCGAGCAGGGCATTGGCAGATTGATTGACGATGTTCAGGTACTGATGCTGAATATCGGTAAGCTCAGTTTTGAGAATGAGATCACTAAATCCGATAATACCGTTCAGAGGAGTTCGGATCTCATGGCTCATATTTGCCAGAAACTCGGATTTCGCGGTGCTCGCCTGGTCGGATTGCAATTTTGCCATCTCCAGTTCCTGATTCCGCACTGTACTTTCGGTAATATCTTCGACAAAGAAGATGATTCCTCCCACACTGCCGTCAAACTGGTACCAGGGACGGCTTTCCGATCTCAGATAATATTGTGTCCCGTCGTTGTTTATTTCAATTTTTTCTTCGCGTATCCTGACAACATCTCCTTTCAGACATTGAGAGAAAACCTTAAGCTGCTTCTCGCCGATACCGGGAAACAGATCCATCGGAGATCTTCCCACGACGTTCTCCAGCTTTAGCCCGAAATCCTCCAGCCATCGTTTACTCACTACAAGAAATTCAAGGTTGCGATCAAGCATGGCGACGGCCGCGGGAGCATGTTCCACAAAAGCCAGGAGCCGGGCTCTTTCATTTACCAGTTCAATCTCAGCGTTTTTCCTCGCTGAAAGGTCTATTGCTAAACCAAGGTATCCTACCGTGTTATCATCATGGTCGCGTATCAGGCGAATGGACAGTGATACCGGGAGAAGTGCTCCGCTTTTTGTACGATAAGTCCATTCGCGGATGTCGGATCCTTCCAGCCGTGTACGAAGTGTAAAGGTATCACAGACATTCATCGGCATTCCGTAATGCATACTTAGCTGTTCGGAGTATGCGGTTATCTCTTCCTGGAGGTGCAGGAATTCCGGAGTACATTTCCCCACGACTTCTTCAGCTTTGTAGCCCAGAAGCTTCTCCGCTCCCTTGTTAAACACGGTAATTATTCCTGATATGTCAGTGGCGATAATGACCACATCTATGGAGGCGTCCAGTATATCATCAAGCTGCTTGCGTGCATTCTCCTTTTCTATCTCAACGCGTTTTTTTTCATCAATGTCCTGGAAAGTACCGAAGATACGTTTACATCTACCGTTCTCGAATTCTGAATCACCCATAGCCCGGACCCACCTCTCACGTCCGGATGCTGTGATGAGAATAAGTTCGAGATCAAAGCGTCCTCCACGAAAGATGGCATTGTCCGTTGCCTCCTGTATCAGCCTGCGGCTTTCCCCCTCCTTATAGAACTGTATCGCGCTGTTCAGGTCGGGGCGGTACTCATGGTCAACTTCGTGTATTTCACGTGTGATCTGCGACCAGGTCACCGTATTCTCGATAAAGTTGACCTCCCATCCTCCGACCCTTGCCATCTTGCCGGTTTGAAGCAGTAACTGTCTGGCACTTTCAAGGTCTCTCAGGATGTACTGACTTTCGGTAACATCGATGGCGTTGGCGATGATATAGGGGCGTTCCTGCTGATGACGAATCAGAGAGTTATTGTAACGCCATATTCGTCGTGCCCCGTTTTTGGATATGGTGCGCCAGATACCATCGATGTTCTTCTTTCTTCTGATTTCCTTCAGATATTTTTTTACATCCCTGTGATCCTGCACAGGTGTAAGTCCCGATATTCCCAGGGAGAGAATTTCTTCCCGGGAGTATCCCAGTAGAGAGGCCCCTACGCTGTTAATGCTTAGGATATTCCCCGATAAATCATGGGTGAACATCAACCCCGGTGAATTCTCAAAAAACGGGCCGTAAATATCCTGAATAGTGTTTTGTCTATTCTCCTCTTTCGGCTCCGGATAGGTCTGGACAGTCGGTTCGACGCTCTCCGTTTTCGTATAGGAGGCCCATGTTTTGTTTTCAGTCAGGGGCGTTGCGGTTAAGCTGAGGTCTTTTTTATGCCCGATCAGCCGGCCGGCCTGAGCGGCCAGGAGATGAATGGCCTCAGACTGTGTGGAGTCCAGTATATGTGGGCTGAGACCCATGACGCAAAGAATACCTAAAACCTCATTCGACGGACTATACACCGGGACGCCTGCATAAAATTTGATGTAGTAGGGAGATAATGATAAGGGGGTGCCTTGCAGTCGTTCATCTTCCTCTATATTACTGATTTCGAGCAGGCTATTTTGACTGATAGTAAGATAATAAAGAGCTTCGATATCTGCTATGTTATGCAGCCCCAGGCCCAGGCACATGGCTGGTGTCAATTTGCCGTTTTCGCGAGTGATGATCATCGAAACGGGGGCGGCGCATATAAGAACGGCTAGCCGGCAAATTCCCTCAAGGGCGTTTTCTTCAGAC
>CAZAVR010000128.1:0-9680 GCA_964488435.1 uncultured Cytophagales bacterium
GTAGGGTTAATTATATTATTTTGTTATTTTTGGGATTATTTAAATAGAATAGGGCTGGTTTGGATAAAGAAAAAGTGATTTAGACCTATGCTCAGGTCAAAATCACTTAGGTGCATTAGTAAGTGTTTTGCGTTTTATGAAGAGATTTACTGCTATTGTCCGGTCAAAGTGTATTGATGACAGGGGTTTAATACGGGTATCGCGCCGGTTGGGGTTGGAAGCGTCAACAATCGAATGAGATAATGGTAGCTAAATTGGATATGACGTCAATTACCGTATAAATGAAGGTGCTTAGGGCAATAGACTGCTTTTTTACTCTGCTCATTTTTGAATTTTTCGACAAATCATTTTTACGGCTACCGCCTTTATAAACATCTGTCCGGCTAATTGCTCAGAATGATGGGGTGTGATACCAGCGGCCCGACTTCATAACAAATATTCTTAAGGATCAGCCAGGCCTCGGGCCACTAAAAAAACTATTTCAGTCTCAGATAGATAAGCCTGGTGTTGCCTTGGCCGGATTCTCTTTCATCGATCTCAAATTTCTTCAAAGCTTTTATCAAAGGCAAGAGTTTAGCGAATCCGTAGTTTCTGGGATCGAAGTCGGGTTTCTTTTTTAAAATGAAATTTCCCAGGTTTCCCAAAAATGTCCAGCCGCTCTCATCGGCCAGATCGCTCACACTTTCAATCATGAGCTGGACAGTTCCCTGATCGATCTTGTTGAGAGGCTCATCTTTAGTTTTGGGTTTGACCGCGCTTTTTACAACCCGGGTTTCCAGAGCCTTGGATTTCAGGATTTCCAGGTAGATGAATTTATTGCAGGCAGAGATAAAGGGTTGAGGTGTTTTCTTCTCACCCAATCCGATTACGGTCATGCCTGCTTCCCTGAGCCTTGTCGCCAGCCGGGTAAAATCGCTGTCACTGGACACAATACAAAACCCGTTGACTTTTTCCGAATACAAAATATCCATCGCATCAATGATCAGTGCGCTATCACTGGAATTTTTTCCGGTCGTGTAGCTGTATTGCTGGATCGGGGTTATCGCGTTCTCTAAAAGCACATTCTTCCACCCGGAAAGAGCGGGCTTTGTCCAATCGGCATAAATACGTTTTATCGTTGGGGTGCCGTATTTGGATATTTCCTCGATCATTTCCCTCACATTGGCGTGCGATACATTGTCAGCATCAATCAAAACGGCCAGCTTTTCTTCTGCCATCTGCTATTTTAGAGTTTGCTTAAGTTAATACCGGTTCTTTTTTTACAGATTTATAACAGTACCTAAAAACCGCAAATTAAGGTTTATACCCGGTTTCTCTTTTTTTTTTCAAAGCATTTTATGATTCGCATGGCTACTGAAAAAAGTATCCAAGCTCCAGGACATTGCCGCCAGGGCCCTGGAGCTGAAGAAAAGTGGGATGAACCTGAACCCGGCTTTTGAAGTAGGGATCAAAGATTGCAGGCTTTTGCCGAATTCCCTCAATAGGAATTAAAGCCTGATCTCAAAGATCATCAGCAGCATCCATTTTTTGCTCGGCGCTTTCAATGAGCTGACGTAAAAATATAGTCCGGTCTTTTTTTCGGCCGCGGATGTTTTTGACTACCTGGTGGATGTTCCGGGTCTTAAAACCCAAACGTCCCCCTAGTTTTTCGGCCAGCTGGCTATAGCTTATTTCACCATGATTGATCACGCCCCTGGAATGTAGGGCCAATACCAGTTCTACGAATTGGGAATCGGTTCCTGACCAGAATAAATCAGCAGCGGTTTGAGGGTGTTGACCCGTGTGGATGTAGTCAAGCCAGTCGGACAGATAGGCTGCCATCTGTTCATAGGCCTGTATTTTGGCGAGTTTGAGACTGTACGGGTTTCCGAACCGGGCATCTAAATCCGGGCGTGCGGCCTGTATCAGGGAAGGTACGGGTGCGGCTTGGCGCACAAACAGTTGTTCATCCAGGTCCTGTCTTCCCATCTTGTAATAAGAATAAAAGACGTAATTGGAATGAAAATAAAGGTCAATGCCTTTCATGATTTGCCGGACGTATTTTTTTAAACCAGCCTTATGATCCGTCGGTCGGTTGCTTTCAACAATCAGCAGCCGGTCATAGAAGATCTGCTCTTTTGTAAAGTCTGTTTTCACCTTTTTGAAGAAATGAACTTCTTCCTTCAAGCTCTTGAAGTCATAGTCGACAATGAACTCCTTTAGTTGCCACAGGGCTTTTTCAATTACCTGAAGGGAGGCCAGTGACCTTTCAAGGGTGTTGTGGCTGCGAAGAGCGATTTGGTTTAAGGCCTGATCTAAATCGGCCTGAAGCTGACGGGTAAATGTTTCCATAGTTAACAGTAGTATAATTGGTGAATGCAAATAGGGGATACTTTGATTAGAGTGTGGTTTAAAGAAAGTATTTGAGCCGATAGTTTGCTGAAGAAGGTTTATAAATCGGATAGCTGCTATCCGGATAGTATTTTTCAAGAAAGACTTGGTTGAAAGGCTTGGTTCAAAAACGGCGCAATAGGAATCGCCAGGGAGCCGACCGTGGATACTGGCGGCCTTATGGATAGTTTACTTTAAAATATGTTGGTTGAGGGCATTCAGTATTCACCTGGCCCCGTCGATTTTTAAACTGCCGTGATAGCCCTGACAATTCATTTTAGGGTTCTACTCTTGTCCGCTTTAAGAGAGACGGGTCAATTTCTATCCAGAAGGCGTTGTAAAAGCTCGTTTTTTTCTTTTTCAGCCTGGAGCAGGCGTTCGTAGAGCTTTTTGTTTTCTTCCTGTGCTTCTACCCATTTATCGAATGGGTTAAAGGTGCATTGATAATTCAGGTTAGCTCCTTGATTATGAGATCCCTCGTAATTATTCTGGATATTAAAAATTGCCTTCTCCTCATCAAAATTCTTGATCGCCTCAGCAGGTACATTTAATACCTTTGCTACCTGGTCTAAAATATCCTGTTCAATTTCGTCCTTTTGTTCTAGCATAGACACCCGCTTTTGGCTCCATTCCTCGCCCAACTCCCAGGCAAGCGTTTCCTGCTTGATACCCAGCATTTCCCTGAAACGCTTAATGTTTCGTCCCTGATGTATGGTTTTGTTCATGATACTGTGAGGTGTTGTTGTTATTTCAAAGATAAGCGTTTTGAATACGAATTACCGAAAGCGCCCCTGTTTTTATATAAAATAAACCCTGCCAGCGTAATTTAGAAGTTGGAGAGGCCGGAATTTAGGTAAAAAAGTTATCCAAATACTCTTCAAATCATGAGATACACTGCTACAGGTCCCGCCTCTCAGCATCCGGTATGGATGTCGCCAGAGGAGACCGCTGACCCGAAAGGATTTATAGAGGATTTTTGCCGATCCTGGGATTTAACTGACTGCCGGTTTTATTTGTGGCGTATGCTGTCCGGTTCTCTTTCCTGCGGGTCCTATCCCGTAGATGCTTCGGCCGGAAGCCAGCTGTATTTTTTTGAAAACCTGGTAGCAATGATCGAAGCGGTGTACCAGCTCCGTCAAGTGCAGCCAGCAGGTGAGCCGGGAAGTCCGGCAGAGGAACGGGCAGAAGTGAACAACAGCCAGGTTGAAAACGATAGCACGCTCATAGAAAGCCAGCCTGAAGTACAAGCTGGGATCGATGCGTTTTTTAGCGCTTATAGCCTCAAAGAATTTACCGAGCGGCTATTTTTTATTTTGGAGGCTTATTCGGCCAATGACTATTACAAGAAAAGCAGCCCGTCGGATGTGCTTTATGCAATGGAAAAGCTCTCTGACTTAATCAGGGTGGCACATGATATCTACCAAGAGCTTAATAAACGAGGGAAGGGTTTAGAGTTTTCCAGAGAGCCTGGCCATGAGCAGATAGCGCTTTTTGGGGACCTGCAGGCTAGGAACCCTTCTGAAGTGATCACCGCGTTTTTTGAAGCCAGGACGCTTGAAGAATGGGAGCGGTGTTTAAAGCATATTACCTTTTTTGCGCTTAGCACGGATGATCCGGATGAGGGAGGGTGTAAGGAAGATACTTTACATTTATATAATACGGTTTGCGGGCTGGTTGAAGCTTGTTGGGTTGTGGGTGGTTTGCCTGGTGCCTATGTTTCTTGTTAACTGGGCCGCAGGTTGCAATAACAAACTCCCATCGCTATATTTGCGCTCTATTACCTAATCCTGAACAAGGATAAAGTAAATTAAACCGTGGGGAAACGAGTAATCATATTGCTTTTCGTAGCATTGGCGCTTGTCAAATCGTGCGTCATACCCCTTATTTATCTTGATTTCAATCTTCGCCACGATTATATCGTTAAAAACCTTTGCATTAATCGGGATCGGCCGCAGTTGAACTGCGACGGTAAATGCTACCTGGCTAAAAGAATTGCTGCGGCCCGGGAAAAGGAGCAGCGCGAAGCCGGGCGTAATTTCATCTTCCAACTGTGCGAAACAATTGCCGAGCCGATAAGAGGTTTACAATGGATGGCATTCAACACAGATCCTGACGTTCTATCAAAAAAGCATACTTCCTTTCAATATTCCGCTAACCTGCTCGGCCGCCTTGCCGGATCAGGTGTTTTTCATCCTCCTATTTTTGCCTGACAGGCACTTTCTTAGCGCGCCCTTAATGCATTGATTATAAATGCAGTAGGGATTATTCTTTCTGTTTTTATTTTTAGCCATTGCACATCAGTGCAGTTTTATAGTCGTAGTATGCTTATTCGCAGAAGCCTGTTCCTTATGGGGACAGTATCCTCGCTGCTTTTCTCCTGTACAAACGACCCCGCCCCGGTTCCCAAAGGAGATACGGGGAGCATCCGGGTAGAGTTTGACAACGTCGTAGGAGATCAGAACCTGGTGTTGAACGGGGTAAAATATTATAACCAAAGCGAGGAGGACTATGTGGTCACGAAGTTCAACTATTTTGTCTCAAATTTTAAGTTTTACCGCACAAACGGTACGGTTCACACCGTACCGCAGGACTCTTCTTACTTTTTGATAAAGGAAGATACGAGAGCTTCGCAGTTAGTGACCATTCCGGGCATCCCGGTGGGAGACTATGATCATTTGTTTACCTACGACCACGTACACTGAGCGTGATGCAAAAAAGGAAACATATTGATCTTCTGTTTGCTTCCGTACTTTGGTTGGTACTGGTAATCTCGGCTTTATCCTGTGAGAAAAAAACAGTTGACCCGGAAGATGAGGTACACGGCCCTACCCCCATTGCATGGAACAAACCTGCGCACTTCCCTGATCCGGTTTATGATGTTTCGAGAAACCCGCTTACGGAAGAAGGGGTTAAACTTGGGAAATTTCTGTTTTTTGATGGTATTCTTTCAAGGACAAGCGTGGTCGGGTGCGGTACCTGCCACCAGCAGCAGGCGGCTTTTACACATCACGGGCACGAGCTGAGCCACGGGGTTGATGACCTGCTGGGTACCCGTAACAGTCCGTCTGTCCAGAATATGGCCTGGAATTCTTCTTTTTTCTGGGATGGCGGTGTGCATGACCTCGACCTGGTTCCGTTTAACCCGATTGAAAACCCGGTAGAGCTGGACGAAAGTGTGCCTTCAATCATTGAAAAACTAAAAGCAGGCCCACGAAGCGACGCTAAACTGCCGGTAGATTACCCGAAGCTTTTTAAGGAGGCTTTCGGAACGGAGGAAATTAATTCGGAACGTATCATGAAAGCGCTGTCCCAGTTTATGCTCACTATGGTGTCGGCGACGAGCCAGTACGATTTTTATCTCATGGGAGATAAATCGGCCTTAAACGCCCGTGAAAAGGAAGGGATGTTGCTGTTCCAGAAGAATTGCGCCGGTTGTCATGAAGGAGTGTTGTTTACCGATCAGTCATTTCGGAATAACGGGTTAGTACCCATGAGAATCAATGACCAGGGGCGGTATCAGATTACAGGAAAGCAGGAAGATCGCTATAAATTTAAAGTCCCTAGTCTGAGGAATGTCGGAGTTACCGCTCCTTATATGCATGACGGGCGGTATCATTCGCTGGAGGAAGTTTTACGGCACTACAACGACTCTGTGGCATTGTTAAAAAAGATGGAATCAGACGCCGCCCAGACATTGGACCCACTGTTGGATTCCCCCGGTCGACCCGGTATACCGCTCACAGCTTCCGAACAGGAAGCGATCATTGCTTTCCTGCATACGCTGACGGATGAGATTTTTTTAAAAGATTCAAAACTGGCTGATCCGGGAATAGGAAATGCCTTATAACAATAAATTGCAATGAACAAGATAAAGACGCCTGTTCAACTTTTAATTCTGCTGTTGCTGTTATCGGCGATAAACCCTTCAGTTGCCTGCGACATATGCGGATGTGCCAACAGCGGCTCTTACTTCGGCCTTATGCCTCAGTCGCATAAGTCGATTATTGGGGTCAGGTACAATTACCTGCATTTTGAGACCCATCCCGACAGCAGGATACTGGCCACGAAAGAGACGTTCAACGTCGCTGAAGTTTACGGCCGTTTCTTCCCTGTCAAACGGGTTCAGGTCATGGCTTTTTTGCCTTACCGATTCGATGAGCAGGTTACTTCCGCGGTCACCAAGAAAAACTCCGGGCTGGGAGACATCACCGCACTTGCCAATTATAACCTGTTTAACAGCCTGATGGATGGCAGTGGGGAGGGTGCGATGACGCATTCCTTTATGATCGGCGGTGGTGTCAAGCTGCCGACGGGCAAATTCAGGTACGATGAAAACGACCCCTTGCAGGTAGCCAATGCAAATTTTCAGTTGGGTACGGGGAGCCTGGATTTTATCGCTAATGTTTTTTATACGCTCAACTGGAATAAATGGGGGTTATCTGCCAATATTTCCCGCAAATTCAATACGAAGAATGCCGAAAGCTATCGCTTTGGTGATCAGACGTATGGAACCGCTGAGCTTTTCCGCACATTTGAAATCGGCAAGCTGAACCTGATGCCCAGCGCCGGGATCTATGCGGAGCATACAGAACATGGCAGGCAAAACGGCGCGGTACTTGATATTACGGGTGGGACGATCGTAAACGGTACGGTCGGCCTCAGCTTATTTGCAGAAAAATGGATGGTGGGTATAAATGGGCAAACGCCCATCCACCAGAAGAGTGCGTCCGGACACGTCTTCCTCAGGGACCGTTTCCAGGTACAGCTCGGTTTCCTGTTCTAAAAAAAGTGTATGAAAAAAGTCCTTGTTTATTTCTTCTTGCTGATACTGGCGCTCCCCATGCTCTCTCCCTGGGGAACCGTGACGTATTTTGTAATAAACAGGGATTATATCAAGAATGTACTTTGTGAAAACAGAAATCGCCCGTCGCTTCGCTGTGATGGCAAATGCTTTCTGGCCAAAAAGCTGAAACAGCAGCGGGAGGCTGCCGAAAAAGACGCCCTGGAGTCGCTTAAAGGGCTTTCCTGGATAGGTCTGTACTACCAGGATCTTGACAGCTTTGATTTTAAATTTCAGACAGTCCTATCCAGGCCTTCTGCCTGGAGCATGACCTGTTTATTTCCTTATTATTCTCACCTGGAAGGCATTTTCCGTCCTCCGCGCCTCTGGTAATTATCCGGGTACAGCTACTGAAAATTTGATGCGGGTTATAGGGGTTTGCGCCCATTTAACCAATGTCAGGCTGTATGCCTGCTTCCAGCTGCTTTAAGAAAATGTAATGATCCGTCGCGGGAAATTGCATTCCCTAAGTAAGTCTGTGGCTCTCCATGAAAGAGCCGTACAATCCTGATTTTATTACCAATAATTTTTAACTGTTATCATAAATATGAAAACTACAAAACTGTCTATCGTTTGTCTTTTCGTTGCAGGTGCGCTGCTTCCTTCCTGCACAAAAGAAGAGGTTGTAGAACAAATCGTCGTAGCGCCTTCTGAGGCCACGTTGGTACTCGATGCCCGTGTGGGGAACGAAGATTTTTCGCTGAACAAGGATTTTACGATCGGCGGTACTACCTACAATTTTGAAAAACTGCGCTATTGGGTCAGCAATGTCGTACTGGTTAGCGAAAAAGGGACCGAATATGCCACGCCGGATTCCTATTTCCTGATGGAGGAAGTCGGAAACCTGGACCTGACCGGCACTTTCTCTGATAAGAATATCGTGTACCCGGCCAAAAAGCGAGAGGAAGTGATACTCTCCAAAGTCCCGGCAGGAAGCTACAGCAGCATACGCTTTTCAGTAGGCGTCGATCAGAAGCACAATGACAATCTCAGCCTCCAGCCGGGCGAGCTGTCTATCTCGAATGGCATGAGCAATATTTCCTGGATGTGGCATACCAGCTATATCTTCAGTTCAATCGGCGGGAAGGCTGGCACGGATGCTAAAAAATTTGTAGCTGAAACAGGCCTGAACGATAACTACAAAACTGTGACGGTTGCTCTTTCCTCTCCCCTTAAAGTTGAGGCGGGCGGCTCGCCCCAGGTGGTGATCAACCTGGACGTGTCAAAAGTATTGGAGGGTGTCGACCCGGTGACTACTCCGACCATCGGGGCGGGACAGCCGGAAGTGATGAAAACCATTGCCAATAATTTTTCGCAAAAAGCTTTCAGCTTCGCTTCGGTAAAATAAAGGAAGGCATTAAAGAATGGCAGGGATAAAAAATATCGGATGGATTTCAGGACTGGCGGTATTGCTGGCTGCCTGCAATGCCGGGAAATCGGACATCCTGCCGATAGAGGCACCATTGGTGCGTATCCCTGCCAACTTTCCTCCCCCGGAGCTTAACCCGGACAATCCCCTGACAGCGGAGGGAGTGTCCCTGGGGAGACTGCTCTTTTATGACAAACGGCTTTCAGGAAACAACCAGGTTGCTTGTGCTTCCTGCCATAACCCGGTAAAGTCTTTTAGTGATGGAGTGGCTTTAACCAGTATCGGGGTCGCGGGAACCCCGCTGCTCCGGCATTCCCCGGCGCTTATCAACCTGGCCTGGGCTAATACGGGCCTGTTTTGGGATGGCGGATCTACCAACCTGGAATCGCAGGCCATCGCGCCCCTGAGGGCCGAAGACGAAATGCACCAGGACCTGATCGAGCTGGTTGCCGAGCTGGAAGCGGTACCCGATTATGTGACAAGGTTTAAGAAAGCTTTTAACGATGGTATCAGGCCCGGCTACGTCATGATGGCGCTGGCACAGTTTCAGAGGACACTTGTATCGGCGGATTCCCGCTACGACAAGTTTGTCAGGGGAGAAGCGGGCGGGTATCTTTCCGATCTGGAAAAGGAGGGGCTTGTTTTGGTCGAGCAGAAATGCCAGTCCTGCCATAGCACCGACCTGTTTACCGATTTCTTGTATCACAATAACGGCCTTGATTCGGAATTTCCGGCTGAGCCGCATGAAGCCTTATATACGGGCAGGTACAGGATCAGCTATGATAAAAAGGACGTCGGAGCCTACAAAACTCCCACGCTCAGAAATGTAATGCTGACAGCCCCGTTTATGCATGATGGACGGTTCTCGACACCAAGACAGGTAATAGACCATTATTCAGATGGGATAAGGCCTTCCCAAACACTGTCGCCATTCATTCCTGAAAATGGATTTCAGTTCAGTGACCGGGAAAAAGAAGCGATTCTCGCTTTTCTTGAAACCCTTACGGGCAGGACGTACATCACCAATCCCAATTTTGTCGCACCGTAGCATATATCATGCCGTTCATACATTTGAAAATCGGCTTATAGTTAGTCATGGGA
>CAZAVR010000129.1:0-7492 GCA_964488435.1 uncultured Cytophagales bacterium
GAAAAAACATTAAACATTTACTTTAACAAAAACAACACAAAATCTTCAAAATCAGTCACTTAAATAGTTTAAAATATATAATTACCCACCACAATCCTGTAAAAATCAGTATAATACAATACGTATATAATTAAAATATATCATAACCTTTCCAATAGTGCTATGTTCTCAACATGATGTGTATTGGGAAACATATCCACAGGCTGAATCTTCAGCAGACGATAATCGGATGCTAAAAGAGCTATGTCTCTGGCCTGGGTGGCTGAGTTACAGCTTACATATACGATGCGCTTAGGATGCGCATTGAGGATGGTTTCAATAACAGGCAAATCCATTCCGGCTCTCGGTGGATCTGTGATAATAACATCCGGCCGGCCGTGCTTTGCTAAAAAATCATTGTTCAGCACTTTTTTCATATCACCGGAAAAGAACTTTGTATTCCCTATTCCGTTCAAATCAGCATTTAACCTGGCATCTTTTACGGCATCTTCTACATACTCTATACCAATTACTTCTTTAGCATCTTTAGCAATATAGTTAGCAATTGTGCCAATGCCCGTATAAAGATCAAATACTAATTCCTCACCGGTGAGTGCTGCCATATCGCGGGTAGCCCTGAACAGCCGGGCCGCTTGTTGGGAATTGGTCTGATAAAATGACTTGGGGCCAATGTGGAAAGTCACGTCGTCCATAACTTCACGAATCACTTTGCTCCCCGCGTAATAAACGACCTCCTGATCCTGGTAAGAATCATTCCCCTTCATGTTGACTATATATTGAAGAGAAGTAATCTGTGGAAATCTGTTTTTCAGAAACTCCATCACCTCCTCTATCTTCTCTCTATCATCCTGTGCCACCTGCACAATCACCATTATGTCACCAGTATTGGCCGTACGGATAATCAGGTTACGAAGGAAACCTACATTATTGCGAATGTCGTAGTACACCAACCCTATTTCCTCAGCGAAGGCATGAACAGCATTTCGGATCTCATTAGAGGGGTCGGGTTGCAGATGACATTTGTCTACAGCGAATATCCTGTCGAATCGTTTTGGTACATGAAAACCTAAGGCGTTACGAGAGAAGGTTTCACCGGAATTTATCTGCTCCAATGTAAGCCACCGGTAGTTAGAAAAGGTATATTCTAATTTATTACGGTAATATTCCGTGAAAGGAGCTGGTATTATGTCCAAAACTTCAAAATCCGAAAGGCGCCCGATCCGCTCCAAATGATCAACCACTTGTTGTTGCTTGAACTTAAGCTGATGCTCGTAACGGATATGCTGCCAGCGACAACCGCCGCAGGTACCGGCGTGATCACAGTAACTCTCCTTGCGTACATCCGCATATACGTACGTCCTGGTAACTATCGCTTCCTGGAATTTCTTTTTTTTCGAAACCACTTTGATGTCTACCACGTCACCCGGAGCTACATCGCCCTCGATAAAGACGACGCCGTCCGGGGATTTATAGATACATTTTCCTTCCGCAGCAAAATCATCAACAACAACCCTCTCGTAGGTTTTAAACTCACGCATTTTTAAATAAATTATATCTACACTATTTTAAATAACCAGAATATCCTTCTTTCTTATATACACCAGATTCTTTTCCCAAATCACCATGTACCAATTGTCCTTCGAAGTAAGTATGATAACTTTATTACCCTGAGAAATCCTTGCAGCTACCGGACTGGCCGAGGATGGGAAAGAGCGTAAATAGGTATGGTCCCTGCTGATGATACCCGAAGAATAAAAATCAGGAATAGTAATCAAGCCCATAATTCCGGAAAGATAAAAGAACAGGATCCACTTATGTCGTGTCCGGATAAACTCTCCCTTTCTTATTTTAATAATCAGTACGACAAAAACATATATACCCAGCGTCAACAAAAGCAAATGTATAAAATGTCCGTACCTTTTATAGAGTATTGAAAAGTACCCATAATCGTCAAACTCATATCCGGCCAGATGATACTTTTCTGCAACTGCTTCCATCTCCTGGTAAAGCTGCTGCGTAGGACGAACTTCAGCCAATTTGCTTAAATAGAAAAGTCCTCTTGTATAATCATCCGACTGCAAAGAAATGTACGCGAGTTTGAGCAGCAGATTGGGATTATCCTTTTGAGAAGTGACGGATTTCTTTTTATAGGTAGCTGCCGCCTCTGCATAGTGCCCGATAGCAAAAAGGGAATCCGCACGGCGAAGTTCTGATCTGGTAGTTTCGGACCTAGCCGGAGCCACCAGAGCCAACTGAAAAAAACAAATAACAAATAAAAATCTCGCAACCACTTTTTGCATCGAAAGCCGGTCCATCTTCTTGACCCTGCAATTTCGGAAATGATGACCGCTTATCCTAAATTTCGGGATGCTGCACTTTTCTGAACATGTTAAAACCAGAAGTGCGTTTTCCTGCACCGACTCACCGGGGAAAATGCTCCACTATAACAATGGTGAAATCAGACGTGCCGTCTTTTCACTCAGCTCCCTGTACCAAGGCCTTCTTCTCCAACTTTCCATATCAATCTCCTTCGCAAACCGTATATCCTCCAAAAATGCATCGGCCAGCTCACCCGCAATCATCTCGTCATATATGATAGCATTCACTTCGAAATTCAGATCAAAGCTTCTATTATCCATATTCGCCGTCCCGACTACTCCTATCTGCCGATCCACCACCATGGTCTTTGCATGAATAAATCCCTTTGTATAAATATAGATCTGAACACCGGCATGCAAAAGATCTGCAAAATAAGAGCGCGACGCTGCATCAACGATTCGGGAATCTGAAACACCGGGTACCAGAAGCTTCACCGAAATACCTCCCAGCGCGGAAACCATGAGGGCATCCATCAAACTATCTCCAGGTATGAAGTAGGGTGTGGTAATCAGGATCTCCTTACCGGCCAGATGGATGGCCTGCAGCATAGAAAAAAGAATGGTAGGCGTTTCAGAATCAGGACCACTTGCCGCTATTTGCACAGCTTTGTTTCCCAAACAAGCCATTGAACGCTGTAAAGGAAAAAAACGCTGATCGGGAATCAGATGATCCGAAGCACAAAAATTCCAGTCGCAGAGAAACAGATACTGCAAATAATGAACAGCCGGGCCATCAATACGCAAATGTGTATCACGCCAGAAAAGTGAAGAAGAAGCTGAGGATTTGTTAATATACCGGTCACTTATATTGATACCACCAACGAAAGCTGTGATTCCATCCACTACTATAATTTTCCGGTGATTGCGGTAATTCAATCGATTAGCCAACTGCAGGAAGACAATCTCGTAAAAAGGAAATGCCTTCACCCCGGCTGATCTTAAACGCGGGACAAGTTCTCTCCGTATAGAGCTGCTTCCAAAATCGTCATAAATAAAACGTACATCGACTCCTTCCTTTACTTTCTCCACTAATATCCCCTCTATCTCCCTACCCACTTCATCATCCTCGTAAATATAATACTCAATGTGGATGTGATCCTTAGCTTCACGCAATGCGCGCAGAACTTCAGGAAACTTGCCTTCCCCGTTCATAAGTACCTTTACCTCGTTATTCGTGGTGACCGGACTACGGCTATCACGAATCAAAAGAACAGCCAGTTCACGGTTTTCCCTGACTATGTGATTGTTGGTCTGAAACCTGGTTGGAGATCCGGAAAGCACATCCTGCTGAAAACGCATGCGAAGATCATCGTCTCTCAGTAGTTTTTTACTGTAAATTTTACGCTTCCTGTAATTGATACCGAAAGAAAAATAAAAAATGATACCGAATATCGGAACGAAAACTGCCAGAATCAGATAGGCAAGTGTTTTTGTAATCGTCCTTGTATCATAGATAATCCGGAGACAAACGAGGAGAACAATTATACCATAGACAATTTCATAGATCAGGAGCCAGTTCATCATACTGAGTAACAATATCTTAACAGAGACATAGAACAACAGCGCCAGCTTTTGCTAAACAAATTCAATCTACGTCTCGAGAGCACAAAAACGCACAAACGCGGGAGCTAACTATTCGGGGTCAATGTAATGAATTAAACAATCTGTTTTGTGAGCAACCCTTGTGGTCCACAAAAAAATTGAATAAGAAAAAACACTGTTAAAAAATTTTTCGCCGCAAAATCGAATAACACAGGTATGTTCAGCCTTTGTACTCTTCAAACCTGAAGACAAATGGATTACCTTCAGGCAAACCCACGATCGCGTTTCCGGTATTTAACTGGCTGATGTCCCAGTCTTCCACTACCTTCATAGGCGTTACATTTACCACTGACTTACCGAAGGCATCGGCATAGGACAATTTCTTTTGAGCAAAGCCGTACCGGTTCTGAACAAACTCCCGTGATTTCTGATCATCTACATGAAACGCGAATACAGACCGAATACCCGAAAGAAGACTTTGACCGAGATGCTCACCATATTCGTGATACACCTGCGGAATATTCTGCACGCCGATAATAAACTTTGCACCCTGGCTTCGACCAAAATTGACACCATTGTCCAGATACTTCAGATTAGGCAGCAAGCTGAACTCATCGATCAAAAACCAGACATTTCCCCTGGCGCCTGCACTTGCCTGTCCGCTCAATGTCTCTTTGATAGCAAGATCAAATAATAGACGATAAATTGGGGTAAGTACACTTCCTACTGAGATATCGTATTCGAGAAAAATTGACTTCCCACCTTTTTTTCGCACCAAATCCCGCATTGACAAGTCACCTGTATGGCGAAAATCTCCTATAAATATTTCTCCAAGAAGTTGATTCATCTCAGCAAGTATACCATCGGCTTGAGCAGCAGCATCTTTTGAAATGTAACTTCCAATTCTGTTCTCGTTATTTGACTCAAAAAAAAGCTGTATATCTTTCCGCGAAGCCGCTAAAAAAAAGTTGGCCAACTCTCTGTTGTTCCTAACTTCCGGCCTCAGGCGGGTGGCAGCCACCTTTAAGAATGTAGCAAAAACGTCCTTCGCTGCAAGTGGAAAAAATGGAGATTGCGATTTCTTTATTTTATCAGCAAAAAGATTATTTGCGATTTCAAGACAATTCTCGACGATACGCTGCGGATCATTATCAATATTTATCTCACTGAAGATATTCCAATGGTTTTCTGCACCTTTGAACCTGGATGAATCATTGGTGACCACCACATCTCCTTCCGTATAAAATTGCTGATAAAAATCACCCTTGGTATCAAAAATAATCAGAAGATCATCCTCCTTTAACTGACTCTTAACCTGGCTGACTATCTGTGAAATTGCGTTGGTCTTTCCCGTACCAATGTTACCCAAAAACAGCAAATGCTTGCTAAGCAAAGCATCGTCCAATCCCAGCGACATGGGTTTACCGGATCCATCTGTTCCATTTAATGAACATCTTGTACTTCCCGAAGGATTCTTATGTCTGCTTGCTGCGTCCTGCAACAGTTCAGCACCACCGAAATGTCTTATGTGATCCTGTAATTGATTCATATTCTAACGTCTTTGTTTTTCCGATGATGCGGCGGAAGAAAAACCTCCGGCCTGGCCTGCCTCTTAGTAAGCCATTAGATTCGGGCTCCATCCTACTCATCTCTTCAATAATCTCTGAAGTACTCCCTATTCCTGCAAAACAGAAGCTACCTCAAGACCAATTATAAATCGTTGTTTCCAGGTCTTTTGTTCTCCTTACGCACAGGACTACTTCACAACTTTAATGTAAAGAGTCAGCGCTTTTGATCCTGTTGCGGAGGATCTATTGTTATCTCATTTTTGGGTTCATCAAACTTTCGCGCCTGATCATCCTTATCATTCTCCACCTTCCGTTGCTCGGCCTGACTTTCCATTGATGCTACATAGGCGCTTCCCGCTTTCAATTCATTTTCCCGCATCTCCTCCATAATAGCGGATTTGGTATGATCCTGAACAGGAGACAACGAAGGCTCTACACAGCTAACGCGGGCCTGAGCCTGTTCTTCCAAAATCTGGGAGTGTGCAGCGAGTTCATTCATTCGATCCGAAATCATCGATGGATTGCTTCCGGTATACAGGTCCTGTAGTATCAGAGCAGTCTGCATGACACCCATCGCACGCTCTTTCAGAGTTTTTTTGGTTTCTTCACTCATAACTGTGGAATTTGAAAATGAATAGTACGATATGATGATTATGACTGGCAATTCTACTCTTTTATCCCGGGGAGTACCACCCAGTAAAAAGCAACAATCCTCCTCCTATGGTCATTTGCAGAAACATTAGCAGGTAATCCTGCCGGAATTTCTTCTCCTCTGCCAATCACATTTATATCTACTTCGAGGTTCAGTCCCGGATGGGCTGCGATCTGCTTGACCACAATTTGCTGAAGCAAGCCCTTCACCGCCTCAGCACGGAGTCTGGACAGATATTGATTCAACTTAGCATTGTCCGGATTACGCACCGAACCGCCCTCTTCAGCTTCAATGCGCCTGGACAAGTCACGGTAAAGCCGGGATCCCCTGGTGATTGGCGTTGCATCAGAGTAACCGGTAACAATGATCTCTCCTTTGAGACTCTTGAAGGCACCTCTGTACTTCTCGGAGAAAACAAACAACTTCTCGACTATAGGTGTAAACAGCTTCTCTCCTTCAACTATCTGTTCAGGTATTAACTGATACTCACCCGGTCCGAACAACGCTCCGATTTCTGATTTACTGTAAGTCGAATTACCCAGGAAGTCAACCACCACCTCCGTCTTCTTCTCCAAAATACGAACCTCCTCTTTGGATTTAGCCACCACGCGATCCGTACCGGAAATTACGTCGCCGTGCGTCTTGTCCTTACTCTTACCGCTCTGATAAGACTTTGCTTCCTCTTCAGCCTTTCTCAACTCCTCCAGATTCGCATTTACCCTGGCCTTTTCAGCCACAACAAAATCTTTAATTTCCTTATGTGATGACTCCGCTATACGCCCCTCTGCCAACGCTTTATCAGCATCAGCCTGCATTTTGTCCAACGACTTTAATAAATTCTTTTGCGCATCCGTCTGCTCCTGAATAGCCGAGATAGAAGAATCTACCGGCTTGGTTTTGGGGCTGCAGCCAAATACAAATGCCAGCAACATCAGAAAATATAATGCCCTCATATATTTCAATTTTCCTTCAATTCGTAATCTTCAATAAACAATTTTCTCGCTTTAGGTTTCGGCTCCACCCTTTTTGATGCCGATCCGGACTTTTCTTTTCCTGCCGGTTTCGAATGTTCCTCCCTTGCTACCCTGGGAACTGCAGCCGCGGGTTGCTGAGAAGTTACCACTTCCGACTTTATATTGCTCGCTTTGATATGCTCAGCAAGACCTTTCCATTCATAATACCATACTTTTCCGAACACATCCTTCCGAGACAAGGCATGGTAACTTTTGGCCAAAAAATGATTACTCAGTGAATCTATCTGTTTTGGTGACGCCCCTGCATATTGCATGCCTGCAAAAACAATTCGTGCATTCGCCAGTTCAGAAGCCAGATCTTCCGGATTAAGCTCATGC
>CAZAVR010000129.1:7502-9644 GCA_964488435.1 uncultured Cytophagales bacterium
ATCAAACGAAGTAGCTACTTCTCTCCAGGTCAGCTTTTCAAGGGGTACCTTCTCCGGTGCGCGCGGTGTCTTCTCTACCAAAGAATTAGTTTCCCGCGAAGCTTCCGATAAACCTTTATCAGAAACAGCAACAGGTTCATTCACCTCTCTACCAGGTTCGGCTGATCTTTCATCTCGCAAAAAAACACCTATCTTCTCTCTGCTGTAGTACAATCCAATACCAAAAAGTCCCATGACAAGCAGTATCACCACGGAAACGATATAAGTTCTGCTTATACGCAAACCTCTGATATCAGGCCATTTGGCCTTCGGAAACGAAACATCCGGCCATTTAACGGCGGGTATACTTATCTTCGGGATACCTACCTTAGGCAGATTAACTTTAGGGATCTTAATTTGCGACAGATCGATATCCGGCGTCTTTACTGTAAAAGGCTTACCGCCGCCGGACGCGGAAGAATCCACGCTCCCCGTCGGACGGAAAGATTTTTTCTTATCTGGAGAAACGGACGCCCGCGTATCCTCGAACCATTGAACACTACCGTTTTTTTCAAATCTGCCTATATATCTTCGCTGCGTTTGCACGTGCTGCGCGGTCCATACCTCTCCGCCGGCCGACTTCATTCTTTCAATCAGCTTGTATTGTCCGTCAATGATCTCACCCGCTTTCAGCTCTGCCATTTCTTACATACAATTTATTAATAGTGAAAACATTGGAAAGCATAAATCCGAATAACTTCGGGTAGATCTCCCGAAACTAAAACAACATCCTGATCTATTGAATGCCGTCTCCCTGCGGGCGCCATTTTTCAATTGCGTAGTCACCCAGGTTCTGTACGTCCATAATCACAGCACCTATTTCCCTCAACATTAATTCTGCATCCGCGCCTGGCTTGGTGGTAACCAATGCTTTGGACGCAGCAGAATTTCCATTGTTAAAAGGAGACATTCCGGAGAGGTAAACCACATTCCCCGTCCCTCCCTTGGTATTCACGATCAATGTAAAAGCCTCATTTCTCGCGTACAGATAAACACGATAAATTCCATATACCCACCCTATGAAACCTGCCAGGGTGCCTAAGGTACCGTTGATCATAGTGGAAAGGCCTGTAAAAAGAATACTTGCCAGAAAAGAAACAATAATGAAACCGATGACAAACACCATCAGGCTGAATGTAGAGCCTTTGTATATTTTTATGTCCGATACCTCAGAGATAGACACCTCATTATGAATGACACTCCAACCTTTGAGATTCTGGCCCATAGCCTGAAACAGCACCCGCTTATTGGTTACCTCAAGATACCCCATGGCGTTCACTCCAAAAAACTTCGACTTATATTCTGTACACTGATAGGACTTCACAGATTGCTCGCCTTGTGAAGCAGCGACATTGATGCCTAGAATCATCTCAATATAGAAACAGAAAGGTGGACAAATAGAGTTCAGAGGATATATCAGCCTTACAAAAGCCGATCGCATATTTCTATACTACGCAAGTTTACAAATATGCGCGCTCATTTCAAAGTCACCGGAAGGTATATATTCTACAAAAGACTTACAATATCTACCGCCAGGAATTCAGATGATTAAATTTCAAAGAAAAAAATAAAAAAAATACAATCCATTGCATACTTAAAAAATATAAACTTTATTTGACGTTAAATTAATAATTAAAAATATTAACTAATCCAGAGATGCCTCCCTTCCGAACATTGTTGATCGCTCTTGTGTTTCTATCCACCACATCCCTGTTGGCACAGCCAGCCGGGATCTACTTCAGTGGCAGCACCGACAACGATCTTTACAAATTACTCGTACAGTCGGGGTATAAAATAAACAGATATGACCATCCGTCGGCAGCTATTAAAAATGCCCGTAGTCATTCTGCAGTACCACTCCTGGCGGACGACTATCCTGCAAAAAGGACTTACTTTGCTCCTGAACTAGCAGAGATAGCTCATCGAAAAAAACTTCGTATCTACCTCGAATATCCCGTCTGGGCAGAAGGAGTTTCCCTATCGGATTCTACCATTCGACTAAAATTGGAACGAGGTGTGATCACTTCATCCGTCTTCTCGCCTGCCTTGAAACCAATGGATCTGCTCGGTTTAAATGATGCACGCATTATTCCGGTTCAGGTC
>CAZAVR010000130.1:0-8871 GCA_964488435.1 uncultured Cytophagales bacterium
GCTGATCGTCATGCATCACAGGGATAGACAGTTCCTCCTTCAGGCGGCGCTCTATTTCAAAGCAGCCCGGGGCTTTGATGTCCTCCAGGTTGACGCCTCCAAATGTCGGCTCAAGTATTTTGACTGTTCTGACAAACTCATCCACATCTTTGGTATTGAGCTCAATATCGAAAACATCTATATCCGCATATATTTTGAACAGTAATCCCTTGCCCTCCATGACAGGCTTGGAAGCCTCCGGGCCTATGTCACCCAATCCCAAAACCGCGGTTCCGTTACTTATCACAGCGACCAGGTTCCCCTTGGCGGTGTACTTGTAAACATTCTCAATGTTTTCAGCGATTTCCAGACAAGGTTCTGCTACACCGGGAGAGTAAGCCAGGGAGAGATCCCTTTGGGTATTGGTTTCTTTGGTAGGAATAACTTGAATTTTGCCCGGCCTTCCCTTGGAATGGTAATGCAGAGCGTCTTCTTTACGGATTCTGTTGTTCATAAAAAGTCAGACTAAAATACGCTGCTAAAATACAAACAATAAAACCAAGAAACCGCAATAAACTTATATAAACTCAAGAGAAAGTTGAATAATTCCTATACATAAAGAAATTCAACTATTCGACACCCACTACATTGGTAAACGCGATGTCCTTCCTCTTACGGACCCTCGAAGCCCTCTTTTTGAGTAAAAACGCTGCCCCCATGTAAATGGCAAACATGCAGAAGTAAATGTAGATAGAGACGGTATTGGAAATGGTACCGTGGTAGGTAAAAAACAATATGGTATTCACGATTGTACCGAACCATAATACAAATGAAGCCTGGAAATGATTCAGCCCGTTGTCGATCAGCAGATGGTGCATGTGATTCCTGTCAGCCACAAACGGCGAACCTCCTCTGACCAGTCTGACGATAAATACGCGGAGTGTATCAAAAATAGGAACGATCAATATCACCAGCAACACGATAGGCGCGTTCACAAAAGCATCTTCATGATGGCGTGTACTCACATTTAATCTCAGAAACTGCACACAAAACAATGACAACAAATACCCCACGACCAGGGACCCCGTGTCCCCCATGAATATCTTGCTCGTCTTGGAAAAATTAAATCTGAGAAAACCCAGCAGCGCGCCGGACATAGAGTAAGCCAGACACGCAAAAGCATAATGTCCGTAGATCATAAACCAGATTCCCAATACAATCCCGGCGATAAGACTGATCCCGCCGGCCAGGCCATCTATACCGTCAATCAGGTTGATGGCGTTGATCAAGGCAATGAATATAAGTACTGTAAGGGGAATACTGAGCCAATCCGGGATAAAATACCAATCGAAAATACCGTAAAGATAATCCACTTTAAAATCTCCCATGACGATGAGAGAAAGAGATGCACAAATCTGGATAAGCAGCTTCTTCGTGGGATCCAGCGCCAGAATATCGTCCTTCAAACCTAGAAAAAAGAGGATAGTAAGTCCGACTACCGAGAGGCTCGTAATATTTGCATCCCGTACTTCATCGGCATGAGGCCATAAAAAAAATGCAATTAAGGTAGAAGCAAATATGGCGATTCCGCCCAGGGTAGGTGTCGCAGACTGGTGAGAACTTCTGAAGCCCGGCTTGGCCGTCAGGTTCAACAGGTTGGAAAGATTGATAATAACAGGAATAGAAACTATAGCAAGGAAACAAGCGATAAAAAAGGACAATATCCCCTGGTTAACTTTCTGCTGGAGCAAGTTTTCAAATACCCCTCCGGACAAAATCTCGGATAGTAACTTTGTTTCCATAAGGTTCTTTCTTTTATTCCTTTTTGTGCGGATATTAATACCCAAATATTGCGACCTTTTTCTTAAAAAGAAAATATTTCTTGCAAAAAAGAGACGTTAACTTTATTAATCGGCTAAATCGGTTGCAAAAATAACAGTATTATACCGGCTCTTAAACCAAAAACTGGAAAACTTTTCTCAAAGGTTTAATTATCAGGGTAAAAAGACCCGGCTTAAGGCCGTTCAACTTCCATGCTTTCAAATCGTTTCGGTTGGCCTCCCAGCGGTTAGCGAGACTTTGATTGCTGACTCCCCCGCTACGCATTTTCACCAGAACCCGCTTGACATAGCTTAGCGACACACCGTGTTTTTCAATCATTCGCAACATCAGTTCATAATCTGCAGCACTTCCCAGATCGGTCCTGAAACTACCATATTGACTATAAAAAGATGATCTGATAAAAAAAGTAGGATGAGGAGGCATCCACCCTCTTCTGAAGCTTCCTTTCTTATAGGCACCTGAAATCCATTTCCGGACCACCTTGTCCCTGTCCTTCTGATCCGTGTAAACCAGGTCTCCATACACAGCATCCGTACCGTCCCGTAATAAAGCACCCGCCACTTCGGTCAGCACCTCACTGGAGGCATAAACATCGTCTGCGTTGAGGATGCCGATCACGTCACCCGTAGCCAGCCGGACGCCCTTGTTCATGGCGTCATAGATCCCCCGGTCCGGCTCGGAGACCACCCGCTGTACAGACGAACCGTACCGCTCGATTATCTTTAAGGTGTCGTCGGTTGAATTGCCGTCTATAATGATGTACTCGACATCCCCGTAATCCTGCGAGAGTACCGATTCTATGCAATCGGAAATGGTATGTGCTCCGTTAAACACGACGGTGATAATGGTAATCTTCATGTCAACTGTCTGGTTCTCGTATTTGCTGTTCAGGATAGCCGCCTGCCTGTTGCAGGTGCAGTTGCAGCAAGTCGCAAATATAACCGCATCGCTTGTATATACCGGCTTATTTCTTCAGCGGCCTCACGGACGGCCCGGCGGGTCATAAAAAAGAGGCTCCGGGGAGCCTCGATTACCTGAAACAGAATTTAATTTTGTATTTAAACAAAATATAAACAAATTGCAAAAAAATATTCTATAAAATTTTAAATAAGATAGAGCCTAAAATATAAAAACGCCAAAACTAAGAATATTATTCTGTCTTGCATTGTTGATTTTATACTACCCCCGTCTCCTCTTTCGCTTTTCAATCTTATATCCCAGACTGATAAAAAACAGTTTAGACTTCATACCTGCATAGGGCTGGAGACCATCCTTCGTAAATGAGGCATTGAGAAAATCACCCAGGTAGTACTGGACCTTTATGTTGAAACCATCGTTATCCTGAAATCCCAGGAATAGGGCAGGCATAAAATTCCTGGTTCTCTGACTGAACCACTCATTGAACTTGCCTTTCTTATCTTCGTTGATAAACCGCTTCTCTTTGTAATTTATAGGGATTCCTGCCTCCACACCGGTAAAAATAAACCCCTCACTGAGTCTGCCCACCTTAATTCCCAGCGGAATACCTACCGTGTACACCCGCTGCTTCAGCTTCAGACTGTCCCAACGTGTGATCATACCCACGTTCGTAAGATTTATTCCCGAAAAAACCCCGAAGTTCTTACCAAGGTCAACATTGACGTTAGTTCCAATGTTCAGAAAAATAGAAAACCGGGGTACCGACCGTACAGACGCACCGTCTTTTGTTACCGAACCGAATGAGAACAAGGCCCCGTTTCCACCGGCCGTGGTGTAGATTCTCTTTTCTTTTTCTACAATGATCGAATCTTCAATCATGCCGTAAGCGGGAGCAATTATAGCCGATAAGAGTAAAAAAGTAAGTGCTTTCATTTCTATAAATTCAAGAGTTAATGGTTATTAAGCCGTTGGATCGAATTGTTAATAGGGACGACTCCACTTCGTGCTTCGTGTTTCGTGTTTCGACTGCTTCGCGCTCAACATGACACTGCTTCGCGCTCAACATGACACTGCTTCGCGCTCACACTTCGACTGCTTCGCGCTCAGTGTGACAATGACAGTGCTTCGCGCTCTGTGTGACAATGACAGTGCTTCGTGCTCACACTTCGACTGCTTCGTGCTCTGTGTGACAGTGACAATGACGTACGCCACTTATTCACTGAGATGCCAGGTGATACGACAGGGTTGCTTACACAAAAAATAATCCCGTAAATTTCCCTCATTACATCCGATAAGAAAGACGATTATCAGCCTTCCATCCGACCATAAAAATCAGCAAAAATACAATCCGATAAAAACCAGTAAATAAAAAACGGGATCTGATCAAATGGCCAAACCCCGTTTTCCCAAAAAGCACCTTTACATCAAATAGCAGGCAGCTCCCAGCCTTTACGATATTCACGTGTCACAAACCGGTTGGCTTCGTCAAAGTTGGTAATTTTGATGTTCTTCCCATCCCACAAGAGTTTCTTACGTCCGGGGAAGGTGTTTTTCCCTTCCTGGTTTTTCACCAGGTGCGTATAGCTCCTGATGGCCAGGTTACCCATCAGAACGGTCTCAGTCATCGGGCCGGAGTAATCAAATGACGAGGTAAGCTCTTTGTGCTCCTTGCTGTTGAAACCGGCCTTGACCGCGTCCGTCCAGGCTACGTGGTGCCCATATTCAGGAAGACCGGTGTATTTGGTTCTGAAAGCATCCTTTGGCATTTCCAGCACTTTTCCGCCTTTCAGATATGCCTTAGGCTCCCTGCCGTAAGTCCCGCAGGTAATCACTCCTTTCTGGCCTATAAGCATGACTCCGTTGCTGCTGTCGCTTTCTCCGAGCGGATCGTCAGCCGGAATCACATCCGGGTGAAATGGCCTCAGTCCTCCGTCGCTCCAGGTCATTTTTACGTCTGACTTGTTGTATTTATTGGCGGGAAATTTGATTTGCACCAATGAAGACGGCGGACAGCCTTCAGGTATATGCTCTGCAGACCAATCCCGGATAAATACCTGGCCTATGCTGCATTCCACTTCAGTCGGATAATCCAGGCGAAGGGTACGGAAAGGAGAGTCAATCAGGTGACATCCCATGTCGCCCAAAGCACCGGTTCCGAAATTCCACCATCCATGCCATTTGAAAGGGTGCCAGGCCGGATTGTAGTCCACCCAGTCGGCGGGTCCTATGTAGGTATCCCAGTCCATGGTATCCGGCACATCAAACTTCCCCGTAGGCAGGGGAATACCCTGAGGCCATACGGGACGGTTGGTCCACACCTGTACTTCATGTACCGCACCTATCAATCCTTTGTCAAACCACTCCATCAGCTGACGCTGCCCGGGATGGGAAGCACCCTGGTTACCCATCTGCGTAACCACCTTGTACTTCCGGGCGGCCTCTGTCAGCACCCTGGCTTCTTTTATATTATGTGTAAGCGGCTTCTGCACGTATACCGCCTTCCCCATCTGAATGGCTCTCAGCGCAGGAAGAACGTGGTTATGATCCGGCGTAGAAATAGTTACGGCATCAATGTCCTTTCCCATCTCATCGAACATTTTCCGGTAGTCCTTGTATCTCTTTGCCTCCGGAAATTTATCAAAGGCTTTTTTGGCATAAGCCCAATCCACATCACAAAGTGCCACTACATTCTCGGCGCCTTTGTTCCAGGCGTTGGAGATATCGCTGCTGCCTTTTCCACCCACGCCAATACCCACTATGTTCAGCTTATCACTGGGTGCTTTGAATCCCTTACCCAGCACATGGCGGGGAACAATAAAAAAACTTCCTACAGTTGCCATGGCAGATTTCTGCAGGAAATCGCGGCGTGAAACGCCACTTTCAGGTTGTTCGCTCATTATTCGGAAAAATTTTAAACGTTACACTTCATTATCAGACAAATTTAAAAACTTATTTATCAAAGCCGCTTTCTGCGATCGGAAAACGAATGATCACGCAGCAAGGGAACGCTACGGGCTGCAATCTCGTTTTAACGATAACGGGTGCTTTGAACTTCACCCGGGAGAACATATATTTTTGAATAGTGGCAGGAGCGGCCTAACTTTGCAAGGCCAAGGCCAACCGAAATTGAACAGAAGGATAGTATGAATATCACCCTGATGAAATCCAAAATACACCGTGTGAAGGTCACACAGGCTGAGTTGAATTATGTGGGAAGTATTACAATAGATGAGGACCTGATGGATGCCGCAGGCCTGGTGGAGAATGAGCAGGTGCATGTCGTCAATAATAACAATGGCGAACGTCTGATTACCTATGTTATCAAAGGGGAACGTGGAAGCGGAATTATTTGCCTCAACGGAGCCGCATCGAGAAGGGCCGCTGTGGGTGACATCATTATTATCATCGCCTATGGAAGTTTCTCTCAGGACGAAGCGGCCGGATTCAAGCCCCGGCTGGTTTTCCCGGACGACCGCAACCGCCTGGTAAGCTAGCCCTGACCTCCCTCTTTTACTTCCTGATCTGAATATTACTGAATATGGCATTAGAAATTCCGCAGCGCTCCGCCAGAAATTTCATCGGCGAAGATTTTAGTCTTTCTACCTGGGACGACCTGCTTCCCTTTTACGAGCAACTCCAAAACGCATCATTCGAAAATGCAGAGGATCTCAGGCAATGGTTCCTGAACCGGAGTGAACTGGAATCCTACCTTTCGGAGAACTTTGCCTGGAGGTATATCCGGCAAACCTGCGACACGGCCAACCCGGAGCTTATCGCGTCGCTTCAGTATTTCATTGAAAACATACAGCCGCATTTGATCGCTTACGGAAATCTTCTGGATCAGAAAGCCGTAAACAGTCCCTACCTGGCCGGGATCACCGATGCGGGCTTCGCCGTGATGACACGCGGCATGAAAAAAGCCATCGAGATCTTCCGGGAAGAAAATATACCTCTTCGCACGGAGATGCAAACGGAAGAACGCCAGTACGGCGCTATAGCCGGTGCCATGACCGTAACCATAGACGGGGAAGAAATGACGCTGCAAAAAGCGGCAGACCGGCTACAGTCCGTCGACAGGGAAATACGCGAACAAGCCTGGTTCGCCATCAACGAGCGTCGTTACCAGGACAAGGACCAACTGGACGAGCTGATGAACCGGCTGATCCGGATTCGCGATCAGGTAGCCAAAAATGCCGGATTCGCCAACTACCGGGATTATATGTGTGCCGCCATGGGACGATTTGACTACACACCTCAGGCCTGTTTTGATTTCCATGATTCCGTAGCCGCATCAGTAGTTCCCTTACTTAATGCTACTGCTCAGGAGCGAAAAGCAACCCTCAAAGTAGAGAAGCTACGCCCCTGGGATGCCAAAACTGACCTGCTCGCACGGCCACCGCTGAAGCCGTTTGAAACCGGGAACGAGTTGCTGGAAAAAACCATCCGCTGCTTCGACCGTCTGGATCCTTTCCTCGGCGACTGCCTGAGGATCCTGAAAGAAATGCACCACGTAGACCTGGAATCCAGGAAAGGAAAAGCGCCGGGAGGCTACAATTATCCGCTGGACGAAATCGGCGTTCCCTTTATATTCATGAATGCCACGTCCAACCTGCGCGACCTTGTGACGCTTTTACACGAAGGAGGCCATGCCGTCCATTCACTGGTGACAAGAAACCTCGCGCTGGGCGCTTTCAAGCACCCGCCTTCAGAAGTGGCCGAACTGGCGTCCATGTCGATGGAACTGCTTACGATGGACTACTGGGACGAGTTCTTCGACAATGAAGAAGATCTGAAACGCGCCAGGATACAACACCTGGAATCTATTGTAGAAACCCTCCCATGGGTGGCTACCATTGACAAATTCCAGCACTGGATGTATGAAAATCCGTCACATACAGCCGAGGAGCGACGGGAAAGATGGGTGGTGATATTCAGCGAGTTTTCGGAAAATGTAACCGACTGGACGGGCATCGAAGATTACCGGGCCTATATCTGGCAAAAGCAATTGCATATCTACGAAGTTCCGTTTTATTATATAGAATACGGTATTGCCCAATTGGGTGCGATAGGCGTTTGGAAAAACTACCGGGAAAACCCTGAGAAAGGGCTTGAGGGCTACCTGTCGGCGCTGAGACTCGGGTATACGGAGCCGATAGGCAAAATTTATGAAACTGCTGACGTTCCCTTCGACTTTTCCGCCGGACGTATCCGGGAACTGATGTCGTTTCTTGACGAAGAACTTAAGAGATTGAAAGGTTAACGGGGGCTATTCCCCGCTAACCTTTCCGGCTTTTTCGCTACTTGCGCGGCGGTTCATATTTGAACAGGTCTGCTCCCCTCTTAAAATAAAGGTTGCCGTTGTCGTCCTTTGTCAGCAGATCCACTCCTTCTGCTACTTCGTCGTAGCTGAAATCCGAGGGGTTCAGACTGTATAGCTTGCCGCGTGCACTAATGTACACACGACCGTTGGGATGAACAAGCATAAAAGCATTGCGCCATATATGGGTAGGCTTCGCAGTGAGTTCGTAAAATTTCACCGTTCTGACCAGCTTTTTGTCCCTGACGTTGTATACAAACAAGGTACCGTCCCCAAAACCCCAGAGGTTACCGTCAGGCCCTTCCATCAAGCCCGTGATAGCAAAGTTCCCCGGAACAGGCGCGGTCTGAAAAACTTTCTGTGCCTTTACCGGATCCCATTCAAAAATAACCGCCTCCTTCTGAGTGGGAGCACCCCCAAGCCCGCCGAATACCGTCGTTGCCCCAAATACTCGCCCTCCAACCCTCGCGAGTGAAGAGACACTCTGGTCCTGTACGACCTGGTGATGGTAGGATACATCCTCATTGCTGACATGATACTGCGCAATAGAACCGCCCAACTGACCGTAAGCCGGTATCGTGCCAAACAACACCATGCCGAGATCCTTCAGCGGCAGTATGGCAAAAGGACGATCCTGCTTAGGTATTTTACCGAGGAGTTTCGGATTTCCTTTTTTCAGATCCCATGGCAGGCTTGTATCGAAACGGTACATCAGCGCATGAGTGTAAATACCGAAATAGAGATCTTTCCCCATGGAAGCCATACCCTCTGTTTGATGAAGCCCGTCATAAGGGGTAACCGTACCCGTTGCCAGG
>CAZAVR010000130.1:8881-9595 GCA_964488435.1 uncultured Cytophagales bacterium
CCGCATGACCACCTGCGAGGTACCCGCCGCTCCACAAGCGCTTGTCAGGTCCGAAGTGAATAGACTGGATGGTAATAGGCAGCTTCGGCACCGTAAGTGAAATAGAAGTAAACTTATTTTCCTTCACATCATACTTCATCACTTTCAGGCTGCTTGTCAAAACCGTCAGCCTGCCATTTTTATCCCAGGTTACCGCTTTTGCACTTTCGCGGAATACATGCAGCTTTTCAGGAACCGGATTTTCCGCGTTGTAATCCAGCACAAACAGATTTCCTGAAGCAAAATAATACACTTCCTGACCGTTCTTCGATTTCAGAATTTCTTTAATACTCAAAGCAGGCAAAGGCTTTTCAAACTTCCCGGTCCTGATATTATAAACCATGGTTTTCTTTGTGGCCGGATCAGCTCCTGTAAGAGAAGCGAATAGCCTGTCCCCACCCTTCAGGCCAGGCACTACTTTCATATCGTAGACAAACTCCTCATGCTGGTCTTCAGCCGGCAATATCTGCCGTCCCTGTTTTTTAAGAAGGTCCCACACCACCAGATGCGCATGTGAGCCGACACCGACAAAAAGCTGCTGTCCGGCGGCATGGTACTCCACGCTCCTCGCATAATTCTCCTCCCCTGCCAGCGATGCACCGGAAATATCCGTCGTCCCTTCAGCGGGATGATACCTGAACACCCGGCATCCCGGATAGGTACCTCCATAAATCA
>CAZAVR010000131.1:0-9585 GCA_964488435.1 uncultured Cytophagales bacterium
TGTATCCTACACCTGGAAATCACGACTACAATAATGACAATTTCGACCGGCAGAACGACCACGATGTGGCCTATTACAAGGTTTTCAGCATGCCTACCGACGGAGAAGCGGGGGGCGTCGCGTCAGGAAATCAAGCCTACTACTCATACGACTACGGCAACGTTCATTTCCTTTCTCTGGATTCTTACGGACGTGAAGATCGCGCAACGCGCTTGTATGACACACTTGGAAAACAGGTTCAGTGGATCAAAGCAGATTTGACAGCAAACAAAAATAAAGACTGGATCGTGGCTTACTGGCACCACCCACCCTACTCGCAGGGCTCCAGGAATTCCGAGACTGAGCCGGATATGATTGCGATACGGGAAAATTTTATTCGAATTCTGGAAAGATACGGTGTGGATCTCATAGTCTGCGGACACAGCCATATTTATGAAAGATCCAAATTAATGAACGGTCACTATGGCAAAGCATCAACTTTCAACCCTGCTGTTCACAATTTAAGTTCGTCTTCCGGCAAGTACGACGGCTCCGACAATTCCTGTCCTTATCTGAAAGACGCTACAAAGAAAACAGGCACCGTTTACGTGGTGTCAGGATCAGCAGGCCATTTGGGAGGCCGCAGTGCTGACTTTCCGCATAAAGCCATGCATTATTCTAACAGCGACCAGGGAGGAGCCTTGCTGCTGGAAGTAGAAGGAAACCGTCTCGATGCGAAGTGGATTGGAGCGGACGGTACTATACGTGACAAATTCACAATGCAAAAAGACGTCAATAAAACGAAAACGATCAACCTCAATTTCGGAGAAAGCGCCACTTTGTCGCCATCGTTTATTGGAGATTACAGGTGGAATACCGGGGCAACCACCAGAACAATCACCGTTTCCCCCACAACGTCAACAGAATACCATGTGACTGATGGATACAATTGCATAAAGGATGTTTTAAAAGTCAATGTGATACCGGGGTCACCCTTTGTGTTGAAATCGTTTACCGGAACTGTGAATTTGGATAATATCGTCAGTCTGAAATGGAGTACCACCCAGGAATACAATTCAGACCATTTTGCAGTTGAGCATTCGCTTGATGGAAAGAATTTTAAAGAAACTACTATCATCAAAGCGGCGGGAACGTCTGCACAGGAGTCCCAATATAGCTGGACTGACGAAACACCTGCGGACGTTCTAAACCACGACACCATCTACTACCGGCTCAAAATGATTGATAAGGATGGTAAGTTTACTTTTTCTCAAATTCTGCCCGTTCAGATCCGTCTCATTACCGGGGTACGTAATATAGACGGACTTGATATCGAAGTGATTCCAAACCCGGCTTTGGGAAATGCCGCTCAGGTCAGGCTTCTCGGGAAAACACAAGCGCAAGGCGATCTCGTACTGACCGACCACTCAGGAAAGATTCTTTTAAAAAAAGTAGTCAAATTAACCAACACACCGATTTCGTTCCTGCCGGTCAATACCTTACCAGGGATTTACATTCTGAAAATTCTCATTGAAGGTGAGTGGTATACCAAAAAAGTCGTCGTGTTCTGATTTCAGTACTGGCAGGCTGGTTCGGGTTTTTAACCCGGGCAAACAGTAAATATCCTAACATATAAGGCACTGGTAGCAAACCAGCGCCGGCTGAGGAACTCGCAGTACGAATGTATGGACAAAAAGGAAAATACGGGGTAATTGAAGTGAAACTGAAAAAATAGGTATCCTGGTGCTTACATCCAGTCAGACCAGAACACCTATATAAGAAAGATAGCAAAAAAAATTCTATTTTCCAAATCCTGTTATAAAAAATCCCCCCGCCGGTTCGGGTTTGTAACCCGGACCAAAACGTAAACAGCCATGAACCGCACTGGCAGCAAACCAGTGCCGGCTGAGGAAAATAATATGGGATCATTGCATTCCATCAAAAAAATTCGATATTCAGCCCGCAAATCCTCTTCTGTGACCTATATGTAAGGCCTGCTTTTACCGGAATATCCGGAAAGACCGACGATAGGCTATGAAAATACTTTAACACCGGCTAAACATCTAATAATCGGCACATGCTCGTACGTAAAACCATCCCTCTCAGGGGAATCTGGCAATTCGCAGGACATCACCTCTGGTGGCTTTTTTCCTACATGCTCATTGTTTCTTTATTGTACAAAATCGTGGGGTGGCATTGGATCTCCATTCCCTGGTTACCGGTATCCCTTATCGGAACCGCCGTTGCTTTCTACGTAGGCTTTAAAAATAACCAGGCTTACGACAGGGTTTGGGAAGCCAGGAAAATATGGGGAGCTGTGGTCAACAGCAGCAGAAGCTGGGGAATGATGATCAATTCATTTATACGCGAAAATCCCGAGACGAGTTATAATTCGACAGATCTTCAGAAAATAAAGCAACAGCTCACCTACCGGCACATCGCATGGCTGTACACACTGCGTGAGCAATTACTCGTTCCCACACAATGGGAGCATGCCAGCCTGAAATCGCTCATCGGAAGACTTGCCATAGTCAGGAGAGAGAAATATGGAGTGGGCATGTTTAAAAATTACCTCGACGAAACCCAGAAGTCCCGATACTTTTTCGAAGAAGCCAGGCTGGTCACTGCCGCCAACAAAGCCACGCAACTTATTCACTTTCAGGCGCAGGAACTGGCTATACTCGAGGAAGAACACGTACTTCACATGCGTCGGCAGCTGGAAATGCAAAAAGTGCTGGCTGACTTCTTCGATCACCAGGGAAGAGCCGAGCGCATCAAGAAGTTTCCACTTCCCAGGCAATACGCTAATCTCAGCTTCCTTTTCACTTGTCTTTTCATCGTCCTGCTTCCTTTGGGGATCGTGGCGGAATTTGGAAAAATGGGTCAGGCAGGCGTATGGCTGATGATTCCGTTCGGCACTATCGTCGGCTGGACTTATGTAGTAATGGAACTGATCGGGGACTACTCCGAAAATCCATTCGAGGGTATGAATACGGATATTCCTATGCTCTCTATTTGCCGCACCATCGAAATTGACCTGCTTCAGATGCTCGGAGAAACGGAACTACCGAAACCCATTCAACCGATTCGTGATGTTTTGATGTAAGCTCAGACAGGTAAAACGTTCGCCCGGAAAATTCAACGAAAAATGCACTCAATTCTGCCTTTCCTGCTGGCCATGATCGCCTCCATAGTGCTGCTTAATATGTGGGCGATCAAGCTGCGTATTGCCTACCCGATTCTGCTTGTCGGCGCCGGGCTGATCGTCAGTTTCGTACCGGGTCTGCCGGTAGTGAAAATCGACCCCGACCTGATCTTTTTCCTCTTCCTCCCCCCTCTGCTTTTTGAAGCGGCATGGTCGGTCTCCCTGAAGGAAATGAAAAAATGGTACCGCATCATCACCAGCTTCGCCTTTCTGGTTGTATTCTTTACGGCTTTGTCTGTGGCCATCGTGACCAACTATATCATACCCGGATTCACGCTCGTTCTCGGGTTTCTGCTGGGCGGCATCGTCTCACCTCCTGACGCAGTGAGTACCGGAGCCATTACACGTTTTGTAAAAATCCCCAAATCTACCTCGGCCATTCTGGAAGGGGAAAGTCTGTTAAACGACGCCTCCTCACTGATTATCTTCCGCTTTGCGCTCCTGGCAGTAAGTACGGGGCAGTTTGTATGGCAGGAAGCCGCCACCGGTTTCCTCTGGATGGTAACGGGAGGTGCCGGGATTGGCCTGCTGCTTGCATGGCTTTTCGTACAGATTCATAAAAAGTTGCCGACGGACGCTCCCTCAGACATCACACTGACGCTTATCGAACCTTATTTTATCTACTGGGTTGCGGAGCAGTTACATAGTTCCGGTGTACTGGCAGTGGTAGCAGGAGGCTTATATATGTCATCAAAAAGATTGGCTTTTCTCAACAGCTCCAGCCGTATCAAGGGCTACAGTGTATGGGAGAGCTTTGTGTTTGTTCTGAATGGGCTCGTATTTTTGATTATTGGGTTGGACATGCCGGAAATTGTGGGAGGGTTACGTGCAGACGGCATTCCACTACAAACGGCGATCCGTTACGGGGTCATTGTCACGGGCGTATTGGTAGCCGCAAGAATCATCAGTTCCTATGCTGCGCTCGTTGCTACCCTTATCTTCCGCAGAAGGTCCCTCCCCCACGCATCATCCGCCAGAAGGCGCTGGATGATGCCTCTGCTGCTGGGCTGGACCGGTATGCGGGGTGTGGTTTCTCTCGCCGCCGCACTGGCTATCCCCGTGACCCTGGCCGACGGCAGCCCCTTCCCTTACCGGCATCTGATCCTTTTTATCACCTTTGTAGTGATATTGCTCACGCTGGTGGTTCAGGGACTTACGCTACCTTATCTCATCCGACGAACAGGACTTTTCGGCTCCATGTTTAAGGAAAAAACGGAAGAAGAAACGCGCAAAAAAACAAAAATCGGGTTAAAAAAGCATGTTTACGAATTTCTAAAAAACAAATACGAAGAAGATCCTCACCGTCATTCGGATTTTGGCGCTTTGTTGAAGCAATGGGAAGAAAAAATTCAGTCTTCCGCCGACACCCTGATGACCGATCAAACCAAAGCCGTCTTCATCGAAATACTTGAAGTGCAGCGCAAATATCTCGTAGAACTCAACAAAGACCCCGAAATCGACGAAGGCATCATCCGCCAGCAGTTGTACCAGATCGACCTGGAGGAGGAAAGACTGAGGAGCATCTGACCGGACTGAATTGTTTACGCTGACCGGCGTTTCAAGAACTTAGGAGCCTTCCCTCTGAGTAATCAAGTTCCTCTGCGAACCATAAAACTCCTGAACTCCGAGATATAAGAGTGTCCCTATTCCGGTTAATACTTGCGAATAAGTCATGTTTGGCAAATATTATCTCAGCTTATTATGTTGTGTAGATAAACAGGGTATTTGTAGCCACAAAAACCAGAGAGACAACATGAACTTTAAACCCGCTGTACAAACACAGGAGTCGACGAAAAAGCTGCTTCCATTTATCCTGGCGACGGCGATTTTTATGCAAATGCTTGATTCAACGATTTTGAATACCTCGTTGCCTGCCATTGCACGGGATTTTAAAGAATCACCTTTGCACATGCAAAATGCCATCATCAGTTATGTACTGACTTTGGCGGTTTTCATGCCGGTCAGCGGATTTCTATCAGATAAATTCGGTACCAGAAAAGTCTTCATTTTTGCCCTGACACTATTCAGCACAGGTTCTCTGTTTTGCTCACTCTCTGAAAACCTGACGCAATTGGTCATCGCAAGAATGATACAGGGCTTGGGGGGCAGTCTGATGACGCCTGTCGGCAAACTGGCGCTAATCAGAACCTTTCCCAAAAAGGATCTGCTGAAGGCAATGAATTTTGCAATTATTCCCGCCTTAACCGGCCCGGTACTCGGACCATTGGTCGGCGGATATATCGTTGATTATCTGTCCTGGCACTGGATTTTTCTCATTAATATCCCCATGGGTCTACTTGGAATTACGCTGAGTCTGAGATTCATGCCGGATTATAAATCTCCAATGATTGATTTTGATCTGAAAGGCTTCCTCATCTTTGCTGCCGCATCCCTGCTGCTTTCAATTTCCCTGGAATTGTTCGGCAATACCATCCATACCACAATGGTTCTTTTGGCACTGCTATCGGGCTTTTTAATGCTGTACCTTTATTACCGCCACGCCACCACAGACGAAAATCCCCTATTTCCTTTAAATCTGTTTCAGGTGAGAACTTTCAGAGTGGGCATTGCAGGCAACATGGCTACAAGACTCGGTATCAGTTCGATCCCTCTTCTGCTTCCGATGATGATACAAATCGCTTATGGTAAATCAGCAGCGACTTCAGGTTGGATTGTAGCGCCCATGGCACTGACAGCCATGTTTGGCAAGTCTTTCGTGATACGTATTTTGAATAAGTTTGGATACAGGACGACACTAATGACCAACACTTTTATTATCGGTGTTTTGATTTGCTGCTTAGCCATACCCGGTGCCGACATCTCTATTTACTGGTACATTCCCATCATTGCCATACTTGGCTTTTTTAATTCTATTCAATTTACATCCATGAACAGCATTTCAATTTCAGACTTGCGCGCACATCATACCAGTAGCGGGAATTCCCTCATTTCAGTTAATCAGCAATTGGCTATCGGTTTTGGTATCGCTTTCGGGCTGATTGTGCTCAAGATTTTTCAGGGCGAGAGAAATCCGGCGCAAGGCGAAATCCACAATGCTTTCAGATATACCTTTTTAGTAGTAGGATCTTTGACTATCCTGTCAGGATTCATATTTCGCAGACTGCACTTTAAGGATGGTGATACGTTGAATAGCCCGGGCAGTTAACATTACTGCCCAGGCTAAAAAAATCATTTTGACACCCCCAAAACAATACGAAATCCATCCCGGGAGTCAGAGTATGCCACACCTTTGAGTCCAAGCCGGACCGCGCAACGGGCATTACCGGGCACATCAAAGTAATTACCTCCCTTGCAGACAGGAGAATACTTACCTTTGGTTGAATAAACCTCCTCATGCCCTCCCTTGGGATCAAAATGATCCAGAACAATTTCCCATACACCTCCACACATGTCTGCCAATCCAAATGCATTTCTTCCTCTCTGTCCATAGTGATCCACCGGGGATACAAATGCGAAGCCATCGCTCCACGGTGCCTTGGCAAGTGGGAAGGTCTTGTTACGCCCCGGAAGAAAATCAATGGCCGAAATATTCAAACGCCCTTCTCCGTCGCTGAGATCGTCCCCCCACCAAAAGGCATAACTCCTGTCATTGCCACGCGCTGCATACTCCCACTCTGCTTCCGTCGGCAAACGATACTCCATCCCTGCAGGTAGTCGCCCTGCAGCTTTTTCCTTTTTGGTCAGCCATTCACAAAATGCCTTACCATCATTCCAGCTCACACAAACCACCGGGTAGGTATCCAGCAACGGAAATCCGAAATTAGGATCTTTCCAACTCTTGCCCGGAACAGATATCCATGGATGAGGAGGTGCTTTGGCAGTTATTTTCCAATTGGGATCAAAAACCTGAGTTTCTCCACCCGGCTTTTCCGCATCTGAAACATACTTTGTTTCCTCCACAAAACGACGAAACTGGCCGACAGTCACTTCTGTACGTCCTATCCAGAATCCGTCTTTAACACGCATCAAACGTGGCGCTACTCCTTCGTAGGATTCCCGCTCCGTTCCGGGAGTTGCTCCGCCTTCGACCCCAGTGGCCCACGCCTTCTCTTCCGGTGTGCTCCCCATTTTAAACTGACCCGGTGGTATGTACACAACTTCCAGGGAAACATCATTGCCCAAGGAAACATTTTTTGCCGCCCCAGGTCCGGATTGCGCAAAAAGATACGTGCTTGCAAGAGTAAAAAACAAACCCAGCGAAAACTTCTGCATAGAATTACAACTAATGAGATGATAAACTAAACTTGAAAAAATAAACTTTTGTGATTTGTGGAAGACAAAAACGGAATACAGAAATCGGGGACCGGAGGTAAAAAACACCGGGAATCTATTTTGGTATCCGCAAAAGATTACCTGCGATGTAAAATGGTATTTCCGGAGATGCTTTGCCTATTTCACCTTTATTGTGTGCATGGAATACCACATAAACTTCCGTATCTGAAAGTTTAACGAACTGCGGGTAGCCAACTACCCCTTCGGCGGGTCTCCAGGGCTTTTGTCTGTCCTCATCAGTGTAGCGGATGCCTCCGTAAAGCTTAGGATGCTCTCCCATTGCATCTTTAAGATGATACAGGAAACGCCAGGTCTCGCCATTGTCGTCGCTAACGGATAATCCCAAACCCGGCCCCAGGCCTCCGTCCCTGTAGGCCAGCCACAGCTGTCCACCCGGTGTCGTGTACATAGCGGGGGAGCCCCCGACAACTTCTATCTGTCTTGGCGGCGACCATGTATGGCCATTGTCCTTCGACTTTATTTGCCAAAACCTCTTGTCATTGTTTGGTGCGCCATCTACTCGGGCTACTGCTACTATTGTACCGTCCTTACAAACTGTCACCGCCGTTTCATTGAAAGCCAAAGGTTTCTCATGTCCGGCGGGAGGATCTTGCCATGCCCGAATAACGGGTCCCCAGTTAAGCCCTCCGTCGGTACTCCTTTTGAATCCATTGAGCGGCTCAGAACCCCAGTAGCCCCACGGCCAGATCAAATCACCACCCGGCAGTTCAATGATATTGCCCTGTGCAAAATCATTGCGGTTCACAGAATCGCTCAGGAGTTTTTTCTCGGAAAATGTTTTACCTCCGTCCTTACTGAAAGAATAAAAACTGTCAAACTTTCTTCCCGCAACCAGGCTATTCCAATTCGGCTTGGATTGGTCAGGTTCCTCTTCCCAAACGACCTCCAACGAATACAGTAAAATCTGTCCTATTGTCCAGTTCCCATCCGGCAAAACGGTTAAGGAGGCACTGGAACCAGTCAATGGATCGTCACTCTTAATTCTCATAAATGGCTTTGACCAGGTTTTTCCGGAATCAAGGGATTTCGCAAAATCAAAAACGTCTGAAGGCTGACCATCTCCCTTTCCCGTAACCCATCCAACGATAAGTTCCCCTTTTTCGAAAAGAAGCGTACTGGGACATAATCCCGGTGCTGCAACTACATCTGCCCTCTCAATAACCGGATCCGGAGATTTTTCCGTGTTACATCCTGTTGAAAAAATAGCGATCAAGGCCGCCGCCACTAAACTGTCAAAACTTTTCTTCATTATTTTATTCGATAATTTACATATAACACTTCTCTCCGAAAAAGGTATACAGCTCTTGGAGTTTACATTGTAAGTTCCCATTCCTTACCCCTATTCCCCGTTAAACCAATCGGACGGAATGCTTTTGAGCTTCAATGACAAAATCCTGTCCCGATATTCATAGTAGGTTATCAATGCGCGGTTCCCTATCCAGGTGATGGCCGGATAGGCCCAGGCAACTCTCGAAGGTTTGTCTTCGATATTTTTGAAATGTTCCCAGGTCTCTCCCTCATCTTTTGATATTGCCGAAGTAAGCGGGTTCCTGTGGGCGTGCTCCGGGTTGTGATTCCATATCGCAAGAATATTTTTTGAATCCGGCATACGACTGATGAATACGGGAGATGCCGCACCTTTCAGCTGTGTGATGACAGGACTGGTCCAGGTCTCCCCTCCATCGGAGGAAATACTTTTGTACTGTCCACCAAGTTCGGTTCTCATCAGCATCATCACCCGGCCATCCTTGAGTTCAATGCAGACATTCTCAAAACAGTCTCCATTTCTTGGTCTGACGCGCTGGCTATCTCTCCAGGTTTTCCCATCGTCATCCGACAGAAGGCAATAAACATCTCCTCCCTCCCAAACCTCGAGCAGTATTCGCCCGCTCCGAAGTCTCAGCGATCTTCCGTTGGTAAGTCCCGTGTATTTGCCGGAAGGACTTAACTGCTTGGAATGAGTCCAGGTTTTGCCTTCGTCAGCAGATGTGCGCATCATGATTCGGCAATCCGTCGTCGCGGTATGTTTCTGACCGTAAAAAAGGGCGATTTTTCCATTTTTTAGTCGCAAAAAATTCACTTCCATC
>CAZAVR010000132.1:0-9554 GCA_964488435.1 uncultured Cytophagales bacterium
ATGAGGCAGCGGCCAGCAAAGCAAAAAGTATAAGAACTATGTTTTGAGTGGATACAGAAGTAAACGACAGAGGGCGCTTTACCTGTGCCAGAAAGCTGACGATAAAAACAGCAATCAGCAGCAGTTGACTTGTAAGCCAGAAATTTCTATGTATGACATACCATCGGGTTCTGGGGTTAGGATGTAAAATCTCATTTTGGCCGGCGAATGTATAGGGGTACGTATAGTATATGACAGTTCCACTGAACAGCATCAGGTAGAATAAGGGAGATTGGAGGCGCAGATCAAGGCGGCAGGCGGTTTCGACAGACAGTGCGACCGCTAATATGCCGGTGAAATAATTTGAGAAGAAGAAATGTTCTGCCGTTTTTCTTAGTTTACTCATCGTTCCCGGATTACATGTTTCTAAAGTTCTCCGATGAGTATCATCAGCCTGGTAAGCTCTTTCACCACTTCGCTGGTTTTGTCCGGCACATATTTATGTGCATTCATAGAGAAGCTCAGTAAGGCGCCGGACTTGGTGGTTACATAACCCGCGTAAGCCCTGGTACCTTCAATGGAGCCGCTTTTGACTCTGATATTGCCGGCTGCACGGGTGTTTTTCGCCAGGTTACGGACCGTGCCGGACTGTCCGAGGATGGCCATGGTTTCGTAGAAATCTTTAAACTCTTTTGTTTTGTAAACACCATTCAGCAGACTTGTCAGATTGGAGGCTGTGACACTGCCGGAGGTCGAAAGACCACTCCCGTCCTTGGGATAGAATCCCTGGAGATGTATGCCGCGCGTTTGCCAGAATTTGGTGGTCGTTTCCACGGCTGCTCCGAATTCAGTGCTTCCTCCAAGCTGCAAGGCACTCACTTTAAGCAGTGCATCTGCAAAAACATTGACGCTCCACAGATTGGTTTGCCGGGATATTTCTGAAAGAGGAGGTGATTGGAAAGTATGCAGATTCTTTCGGGAGGCGGACGTATTTCCGGATATTTGCGTCGCTTTTCCGAGTACGGATACCCCGTTTTCTATCAGCGCACGACGTAACATTTCAGCCGTGAAAGCAGGGCTCTCCGAAATAGATCCTTTGACGGAAAAAGTGGCCGGTCCACGGGGTACTGTGCCCGTCAGAATAATTTCTGTACTTCCAGGTCCGGCGTAAATATTAACCTTGTCTCCCGATCCAGGGTTTCCGGTCGTGACAAGACTGGTTATTTTCTTGCCGGGTAAGGCGGGGTCGGTTCCGACAAGCTCTGCTACAGAGCCCACTGCTTTTCCGGGTTTGTATAAAACTGAATAGAAATTTTCGTTTATGTTCACGCCATTTGCACCTGCTCCATAGTAGTTTCCAATATCGCTCCAGTTCCAGGAATCAGCGATACTTTTCTGATCGAAGGCGCCGTTGTCTGCAATAATATCGCCGTTTATATGTCTGACGCCGGTAGCCCTGATCACGTCAAGCCATTTTTTGATGACTTCCCGGTAGGAAGGAAATCCACTGAAACGGCTGCTTCCCAAGGTTGGGTCTCCGGTGCCTCTGATAAAAACGTTCCCATACAGGGAGTCATTCCTGACGGTGCCTTCGTGCTCCAGGTAGGTTTTGAACTGAAATTCTTTTCCCAATACGGCCATTGCGGTAGCTGTGGTGTAAAGTTTCAAGGTCGATGCCGACGCCATTGATTTATGCTGATTTAGTCCCAGGATTTCGCGGTCGTTGCCGGTTTCACTCAATGAAAAGCCAAGTGTGCCGTTGGCGAGGAGAGGACTATTCTGCAAGGCAGTAACTGCTTGAGAAAGTTGTATAAGCGCCAAAGAATCAACCAGCTGGCCTTTGCCGGAGAAGGGGAGCAACAATGAGAAAGACAGGATGACGATTTTCATGGCTTGTGATCATCAGATTAAAGAATACTCTCAGGGCAAAACTATGACGGTTTTTTGATAATTTTGCGGGTCTCATTTGCAAATAAATTGTACAAATCGTGTGAGTACTTTTTTGCGGCGTATGGGTACAATTTAGAAAAATGATTTGAGGTTTAGTAAATGATGAAATTAACATTTTGGGGAGCCACCCGGCAGGTGACGGGCAGCATGTATCTGCTGGAGGTGGATGATTACCGCATATTGATAGATTGCGGATTGGATTTCGATAGAGACGAGCTGCAAAGAAAGGAGTTATTTGCAGCCCAGAATGGTGTCTTCCCTTTTGACGCAAGCCTGATCAATACCGTCCTTCTGACGCATGCACACATAGATCATTCCGGTAATATTCCCAATCTTTATAAAAACGGCTTTGAAGGCCGTGTTATTTGTACAGATCCGACTTTTTCACTTACAGCGCTTTTGTTGAAGGATTCGGCGGGTCTCCACCAACGTCGGATAAACGAGCGGAACAATTCAAAAAAGAAGAAAAGCAAGAAAAGGGAGCTGCCGCCTGACTTATATCTTGAAAAGCAGGTGAATGAAGCCCTTGATAATTTTGTGACGGTTTCTTTCGGAAAAAAGTACCGGCTGGCCGATCAGCTGACCGTCACTTTTATTCCTGCCGGACATTTGCTTGGCGCGGCACATATTTATCTGGAGGTATGGGAATCCGGCGAGAAGAAAACGATTTGTTTTTCGGGGGATTTGGGAAGAAAGAACTATCCTCTTCTTGTGGATCCGGGTACTATACCGCAGGTTGATTATCTGGTTTGTGAGTCTACTTATGGCAACCGGCTCCATGTCGATAAGAGGAACCCGGAGGAAGCGTTGGCTGATGTGATCAGGAGAACCTGCGTGGATATACCGGGAAGGTTGATAATTCCGTCGTTCAGTGTTGGCCGGACGCAGGCTTTGCTTTATACTTTGAACAGGCTTTATCATTCAGGACTGCTTCCCCCACTCAAGGTTTTTTCGGATAGTCCGTTGGCTTATGCAAGTACAAAAGTATACCAACGCTATGTGAAAGGATTGAACCGGCAGGCGAGAGAATTTCAGGAAGAGCATGAAAGTCTTTTTGATTTTGAGAATCTGGTTTACCTGGAGAGCTCTGAAGCGAGCAGATCAATAGCCAATTATAGTGAACCATGTGTGATTATTTCTTCATCGGGAATGATACAGGGCGGGCGGGTTGAATACCATGTGGCGGCCAATATTGAAAATCCGTATGCAACGATCCTTTTGATCGGATATGCTGCTGAGAACACACTTGGCTGGCGCCTGATGAACGGACAGGACACTCTTTCTATAAAGGGAAAACAGGTTCAGGTTTTAGCTAATATTGAAAAAATTGACGTATTTAGCGGCCATGGTGATACCCATGATTTGGTGTCGCTGGTGAAAAGTCAGGAGGTATCTGCACTAAAAAAAGTGTTCCTGGTGCACGGAGATGTACAAAGTATGGATGATTTTAAAGAGACACTGGGCTCCCTGGGATACAGAAATGTGGAAATACCGGAAAGAGGCAGCGTTTATGAATTATGAGCCGAAGTTTGCCAGAAACAGAGCAACCGGTATGAAAATGTAAAATCATATTTAATGAGAACATATCTTGATTTTGAGAAACCTATAGCGGAGTTGGAGTCGAAGCTGGCTGAAATGAAAAACCTCGCTATAGAAAATAATGTGGATGTAAGCGGGGCAACCAAGTCACTTGAAGATGGTATCGAAAAACTACAGAAGGAGATTTTTGAAAATCTTACACGCTGGCAGCGGGTTCAGCTTTCGAGGCATCCGGACAGACCGTACACACTGGATTATATTGATTTGATTTGTGATGAATTTGTTGAGTTGCACGGAGACAGGCAGGTGAGGGATGATCCGGCCATAGTGGGAGGCTTTGCAACCATAGGAGGCCAGACGGTTATGTTGATAGGGCAACAAAAAGGGCGCAACACCAAGCAGCGTCAACACAGAAACTTTGGTATGCCTAATCCGGAAGGTTATAGGAAAGCGTTGCGTCTTATGAAGCTTGCGGAAAAGTTTAATAAGCCTATTGTAACACTGATAGATACGCCGGGCGCATTTCCCGGTATGGAGGCAGAGGAGAGAGGTCAGGGAGAAGCTATTGCAAGGAACCTGAAGGAAATGTTTATGCTCAAAGTGCCGGTAGTGTGCGTGGTGATAGGAGAAGGGGCTTCGGGCGGGGCTTTGGGTATCGCTATAGGTGACAAGGTTTTTATGCTCGAAAATACCTGGTATTCGGTTATCTCGCCTGAAAATTGCTCGACTATTTTGTGGCGTAGCTGGGATTTCAAGGAACAGGCTGCCGACGCCATGAAAATAACTGCAAGGGACATGACAGGACTGGGTTTGGTAGATGGGATCGTGCCCGAACCTCTTGGAGGAGCCCATCTGGATCATGAAATGATTGCCAACTCACTCAAAGAAGTGATTTTGAGTAATCTCAGTGAATTGAACAAGCAATCTCCTTCTGAGCGGATAGCGGCCAGAATTGAGAAGTTTTGTGCTATGGGAGTTGTGATGGAAAACTGAGACGCAGCGATGGCTGGAAAGCAGACGATTAGAAATATCGTATTTGATTTGGGGGGTGTCGTACTGGATATCGATATTTCGCGTACAGTCAGAGCATTTGCCCGCCTTACTTCTCTTGGAGAAGACGAGATTCTTGAAAAATTTACGACTTCCAGACTGTTTGCCAGGTTTGAAACCGGAGCGTTAGACGTAAGCGCATTCAGAGACCTTGTCAGAGAGCTGGCAGGTGTGCCCATGGCGGATGCGGTTATTGACATGGCCTGGAATGTTCTTTTACTTGATATCCCCTCTGAAAGAATTGGCCTGATCAAAAGGCTCAAGGAAAAATACCGGATTTTTCTGCTTAGCAACACCAGCTCTATACATATTGAAGAAGTAAATATCATCCTGAAGAGAAACCACCACGTGGACGGGCTCGGGGATTTGTTTGATCAGGTATTTCTTTCTTATGAAATGGGCGTGATGAAGCCGGATGCCGAAATTTACAGGGCTATGTTGCGTGCTGCGGATCTTGTAGCGGAGGAAACATTGTTCCTTGACGATAACGAGGATAACATCAGGGGTGCCGCGGAGTTGGGGATTCAAACCATTTATGTGAACAAACCATTGACCATCCTTGACTACCTTAAGGAATATGCAGATTAAAAACCGTCCCGGAATTGTTCAGGCTTTTTTGTTTTTGGCTACTGTGGCTACCACCACATTAGCAGGTTCCGAATGGATGACAGGCAGAAGCTATTTTGCAGGTGATTCACTTTTAGGTTGGACAGATTTTGTCAACGGCTTTCATTTTTCGATTCCATTTCTTCTGATTCTGACCATCCATGAGTTTGGTCATTATTTTGTTGCGAGATTCCACGAGGTGAAAGTGACTTTGCCCTATTACATTCCATTTTGGTTTGGTGTCATTCAGAGCATTGGTACAATGGGGGCATTTATCAAAATACAGTCGCTGATCAGGTCCCGAAGAATTTTCTTTGATATCGGGGTATCCGGGCCTTTGGCCGGGTTTGTAGCGGCGCTCCTGCTTTTGTTGTATGGATTTACGCACCTTCCTCCGGTAGACTATATTTTTAGTATTCATCCTGATTATGAGCGATATGGGTCATCTTATGGGATGTTTGTCTATGAGAATGCCAATGGCAACATCGCTCTTGGAGATAATCTGCTTTTTTGGTTTTTTAAGCAGTATGTCGCTGACCAGGCGCTTCTGCCGCACGACTTTGAGATTATTCATTATCCTTATCTCTTTGCGGGATATCTGGCTTTGTTCTTTACATCCCTGAACCTTATTCCGATAGGACAGCTGGACGGGGGGCATGTTTTGTATGGAATGATCGGAAAGAAGGCCTTTAATGTCATAGCTCCGGCTCTTTTTGTGGCTTTTGCTACTTACGCGGGACTTGGGCTGTTCAGGCCGGAAGAGTTTGCTTTCGCAGAAAATGAGATGTTCTATACGTTGATGCTAAAGCTGGTTGTCTACATTTATTTTCTTTTTGTGTGTTTCAGGGGTATTAGTGAAAATGTTTCTACGCCCGTAATTCTGAGTCTTCTTGTTGTTCTTATACAGTTCGGACTTTCAATATGGCAGCCTTTATGGGACGGGTACTCGGGTTTTCTGGCTTTTATTTTTGTTCTTGGCCGTTTTCTTGGCATTCGTCATCCGGAGACGGACGATGGAGCACCATTAGGAGTGGGGCGTATTATTCTGGGATGTTTAGCCCTGTTCATTTTTGTCATTAGCTTCAGCCCGAAGCCGTTCATTGGTCTTTGATTGCGACATCGTCCTATGCTGAACAGTTTGTTCTTATTTATGTTCAGAAAAGCGGGGTGGCGTATAAAGGGAGCTATCCCAAGGGGTTTGCCTAAGGCAATTTGGGTGGTTATTCCCCATCATTCGAACTGGGATTTTCTTGTGGGTTTGGGAGCCAGGGCAGCCATAGGCATGCCGATTGGCTTTCTGGCCAAAAAGGAGTTATTCAAGTGGTATACCGGTTGGATATTCAAAGGACTAGGCGGTGTTCAGGTAGATCGCTCCAGGAAGAATAATTTGGTTGCAGAGGTGGTGAGAACTTTTGAAAACCAGGCTATGCTGCATATTGCGATGGCGCCGGAGGGCACAAGAAAAGATGTGTCAAAGCTAAAGACCGGGTTTTATTTCATAGCGCTACAGGCAGGTGTACCCCTTATACTCACCGGGTTCGATTATCCGGCTCGAGAGGTTGTACTTAGCGACCCTTGCCATCTGACCGGCGATTATGAAAGGGACATGAAAATCATTTATAGCTTTTTTATGTCCATTGGAGGTCACCGTAAGCGTTGGCTTGGCGATTTTGGGAGCAGCGGGAGAATCTCCTGAGGATTTGTCTGCCGGGATTTCCCCCCGCTGCTCTTCACGGTTGTTTTACAAGCCTGAATGTTTTTCTGGTACCGGATATGGTGGTCTCCAAAAGGTATATGCCGGCACTATAGGACGGATTGGAAATGTCCAGCCTTTCTTTTTTGATGAATCCGTTTCCTGAAGCACTGCCTTCCCGAAGAACTTTTCCTGACATATCTATCAGTCGGTAACTAATGGATTCCTGGTCAGGGAGCTGGAAGGCCAGATGAAAGATGCCACTTGCGGAAGGGTTCGGGTAAAGTACCGGCGCAAATCCATTTTCAAAGATTACAGATTTCAGATCAGAATAACTAAAGGTTTCGTCAAGATCCACCATCTTCAACCGGTAATAAAAGTTGCCGGTTTTCAGGAGACTTTCATCTGTAAAGTTGTATTTCTGCCCGTTTTTGTTTTGGCTGAAAACCTCGCCGATTTTGTAGAACTGGTTAAGTTTCAGCGCTTCGTTCCCCATGGCTACTTCGATTTCAAAGCGGCTGAAGTTAACTTCGGAGGTTGTACTCCACGATAGAATCACCTGGCTGTTTTCGCCTTTTCGGGCCGTGAACTGTTCGAGTTTCACCGGAAGTGGTGCATTGTAATTCATACTTGAAGTACTTAACCAGAATTCTGAGAAACCCGTTACGGAAAATTCGGCATAATATCCTTTTCCATAAGGTCTTTTGGTTACATTGCCCGGGGCTATAAAGGTCCAGCTGCCGGCATTGTTGTTGGAGATGGTGGCGTCTTCCTTTGATTTGTCAGGGTGGTTGTATTTATTGATACCCAGGTCGAGAACAGATGCCGGCTTCGTACATTGTGAGCAACCATTTGCATTGATCAGCGCTTCTGCTTCGGAGTCCGAGAAATAGAGCCGGACAGAAACAGGATTGGAAATGCCTGAGTTGGTGGGTTTGACCGTGAAATTCCTGTTCATATAATACTGACCATCATTGTACCTGACAAATCCCTCATGTAGGTAAGTGCTGATTTGAGTTGATCCAAGATTGTAATTGGAAGGATTAATGGATGCAATCAGTTGTCCGCCCGAAACAAAATTAGTCCATGCATTGCCAGAGCTAACGGTTTGTGTGACTGATTGGACAATTTCCCCTGAATGTATGACATCATTCAGATGGTCATAGATATGTATATCGTCAATAGCAATACCTTCCCGGTTATTATACAAGTCAGATGACATCACAAATCTCAGTCGTAAATTAGTGCCTGAAACCTCTGTAGGTAAGGGAAGCGATATCGTTGCGACATGCCAGCGGGTGTAATTCACTATGCTCCAGACAGGGTTGTCTACGTAGTTTTTATTGTACCAGTTTGTTCCTGCTTCATGTGCTCCCAGTCTTGACCAATTGGCTCCGTCATAGGAATACTCCACGTAAGCCCCATCACACATATCTCCTTCACAACTCTCAAGGTCAAGGGCTGTGAGAAAACTCAGTGTAGGGTTAGTCATACCACTGATATTCAGGCAGGGTGAGTATAGATAGGATTCTTCGTCATCGTTGTAGTTTCCGGAAAGGCGGGTTTTCCATGCCTTGGTACCGCTGGCCGCTTTGGCGATTTTTTGAGACGCGGGCGTCCCCCATTCCCAGGAGCTGCGGGTTCCGGAGGTAAACCAGTTTCCTCTGCCGGATTCGAAGTCCTGGAAATAGGGAAATGTGTTTACGACTGGTGTGTTGGTGACGGAGAGTGTGAGGCGGTTATTGTCTGTTTGTTCGTCGGTTGACAAGTCAACCCAGACTTCTATGGAATAGGTTTTAAAGCCAGATAAATTGGCTTTGGTAGTAAATTCGTAAGGTAGGTTCGTATTGGGTCCTATAGAGGAAATAACCTCAGAAACCGTGTTACCTCCATCGATACGATAGCGTATAGGAATTGAAGATATAGACAAACCCATGCTATTTCTTACGGTAACTTTGATGGTGGTGCTGCTGCCCAGTACACAACTTGAGACGGTAGGCGCGTCGATGCTGAGAAGCTGTATGTCATTGCGCGCCAGATAAAGACGAACATCGTCAAAGGTGGTACCGCCTAATGTGGAAGGGGAGGTTGCCGGGTAGGCGCCCTCCTGTCCCCAGCGAATCTGAGTGCTTGAAGAGTATGTCTGACCATTATCGGTCAGGAAATCGTTAATCTCCAGGCTTTCGGTTTTTTTGTAGGTACCCCGGAACTCCTGGTTTTTATAAAGATCGTAAATTTCAATCCACGGGTCAGTATCACTGCCTCTTATCCATACTTTATTTCCGCCGGCAGAGCCGTAACCATTCGAATTATAGGCGAAATCCAATCGGATATCATGGGTGGATGGCGTGTAATTGGCCAAATTAAATGTCGCATCCAGCGTGTTAACAGAATTGGAATGAGGGTAAGCGAGTGCATCGAGTGTGAAAGCGGTATTTCCGCTCTTTTGCAGGCCTTCATAGATAAATGTCCTGAGCCTGCCGCCCGTGTTGCTGCTGTAAAAATCGTACCGGTCAGAACCTTTGATTCCGAAGGTATTTCTAAAATATTCTCCCCGAAGAATGGTTTCACTTTCATCAATGAATTGCAGCTTAGGGCTGGAGATGCTCAGCGAAACGGGCGGGTTGGAAAGCACCTTAAGCAAAGATGAAATGCTGTTGTTAGCTGTTCTGGTATCTTCTGCAAGGTTGACGCTGGCATCAATTTTAAAAGAACTTCCCGTAGACAAGTTAGCTTT
>CAZAVR010000133.1:0-9554 GCA_964488435.1 uncultured Cytophagales bacterium
TTCCCTGATCGACACTTCTTTGGGTTGATGCCCGTAAACTGAATTCCAGAAAGCCAGAAAGAAATCTACATTTCGCTCCAGCGCTATATCTTTATGCCTGCGGGCAAACTGCTTTATCTTTTCTGCTTTCTCCACCCTTGCCTGCGAATCCGGAAGTTCAATGAGGTCTCGGTACATTGCGTGAATCCCGTCAACCTTTTCGGCATACGACTTGTGTAAAACGTGTTCGTACTGAGCAGTAACCCGCACCGAAAAAATAAAAAACAAGAAGAGGAAAGGCGCAAAGCGATACATACAATTACAGGACTTACAAAATTTTGCAACTTCATCCCGAATTACAAATATAAGCTCATCAGCCGAAATCAGATGCTTATAAAAACGAGCGTTTGATAAGCGGAGATCAATCCGATGCCAAATCCTGATGATATCGCAACAATGAATAACCAAATAATATTCCAAAAATTACCTCAAAATCGGATGCAAAACAGAATTAAATATAACAATAAAGCCAAAAATAATTAAAAAAAATACAAAAATATCAGTAAATCAAAATAAAATTTTGTTACAAGAAAAGCAGTAGGAAAACTTCCGAATGTTTTGTAATATCTTTATGGAAAGTTAACGGATAGTACAGATGAAACCCGTAGATAAGCTAGAAGAGCCCTTAGTAGCCTATGGCCATGAAATTAACGCTTTTGATCAGCTGGATCTGACCAGGTTATATTCCTACGCAGATTACTTCAAATGGAAATTTTCTGAAAGGGTGGAATTGATAAAAGGCATGGTGCACCCCATGAGCCCTGCACCAAGTCCTACGCACCAATCCGTTTCAGGAAATCTGTTCTTTGAATTCAAATCATTTTTAAAAGGGACAAGCTGCATGGTATTCTCGGCTCCATTTGACGTGCGCCTGTCCCACGCTGAAACGCAAGCCGATGACAAGATAATGACCGTCGTCCAACCCGACATCTGTGTGATTTGCCGTCCCGAAAAAATAGACACAAGGGGATGCGCAGGCGCACCGGACCTTATCGTGGAGGTGCTTTCCCCCGGAAATACCACCAGGGAAATGGGCGTCAAATTCGACCTTTATGAAAAAAACAAAGTGAAGGAATACTGGCTGGCAGATCCCGAACATAAAATAATCCTGGTATATGTACTCCGCGGACACAAGTACACTGCTCTCAAGCCATTTACGCAAGACGACTCCATCATTTCTCCGTCTTTTCCCGGGCTGAATTTTAAGATCAGGGATGTATTTGCCTGGGGGAGCCCCTTAATGGAAAGATACGACAGCCTAAAACAAGGTTACAAAGTTGGGGAACCAACTGTGGCTTACGGTGATGAAATCCTTTCGTTTGATCAGTTGGATATAACTGCGCCGCATTCCTATGCCGATTACTTGAAATGGAAGTTCTCAGAAAGAGTCGAGTTAATCAGGGGCCATATCCACAAAATGAGCCCGGCACCCGGCCTTTCGCACCAGAAAACAGCACGAAAGCTTGTCGGCAAAATCGAAAACCTTCTGAAAGACGAAAAATGCGAACTATTTTTTACCCCTTTTGACCTACGTCTGCCTGATTTGAAAAAAAGAGCTGACGATCACCTCGTGTCAACTGTGGTGCAGCCTGATATATGCATTATATGTGCCCCCCATAAAATGGACGCGCACGGCTGCATAGGTGCGCCAGACCTTATCATCGAGATACTTTCACCAGGAAACTCGAAAAGGGAAATGAATATCAAGTATGATCTTTACGAGGAAAATGGGGTAAGAGAATACTGGATGGCGGATCCGCAGAATAATGTCATTCTGGTTTATGTGCTGCGCGACGACAGGTATTCGGGCCTTAAGCCCTTTACAGAAGAGGATGAGCTGGTTTCACCGTCGTTTCCCGAGCTGAAGTTCCGGGTGAGGGAGGTGTTTGAGTGAGGTGAACGTCTGCGATTCAGAAACAGAACAACAGTAGTTTCAGGAAGTGGTATAAATCGCCCCCCTTCTTTGTTGCTCTAACATTTGCGACCCCGTCGGGGTCGTACCTTCTTGCTCCGGCGTATTTTCTATAGACATTTCATCCCTTCGGGATGTAGCCTTCTGACACCCTGACCAAACAAAAGGCAGCCTGAACCCAATCAGACTGCCTCCACCCAGGTAAAAACAGGATTAGAAACTACCCAGGAATTGCTCGGTGTGGTGATATATGAACTTCTTCGCAGCACTGTATACGCCTGCATAATATTTCTCAGGATCCACGACAACTACCTTTGAAGCGGTGGAACTTCTGTTTTCGGGTGTAAAGAACGTACCATAGATGGTCTTTGTACCCAGGATATCGGCACTCCTGTTGGCAAAGCTTTGTACCTTGGTGTCTTCTATTACACCTTCTATCTCCATCGACTTGCCCATGGTTCCGCTATAGGCACTCGTAGAGCCCATACCCATTTTGCCATGATAGAATCCTACCTGGCTGGTAATTACAGAGGTGGTATTCTGCCCTTTCATCTTGATTTTTGCATCATCTTTCATGATGATTGCCTCGGTACCGCCTGCAAGCCGCAGATTGGTTGAAATCTTGATATTGGCTCCATTTCCACGAAATGCATTTTTATCCTCCACAAAAAGAACAAACATGTTCACTTCGGCGATGATTGCATCTCCCAGATCTTTGGACAAACCCGGGTACAACATGGTAGGCCGGTTCAGGAAACCACCGCTTTTGGCTTTACCCGACTTATCTACCTTCTTTACAAAGTACTCGTAGCCTGTGGGCGCGGTGGTCAGTGTGCCCGGGTATTGCGCCAGGCTTACTGCTCCACCTTTCAGTCGTGTATAGTCGTCATAAGTCTCAGTTTTGGAGGCTTCGTCTGCCGAAACCAAGGTCAGTCCTTTGGCCTTGATCTGTCCCACAAACTCGGCATACAACTGGTCCGTGATCTTTTGAACATCCTTATCGGTAAGTCCGTCGAGGCCTATAGATGCTTCAGCCAAGGCATCACCTTTATAACCACCTCCAAACACGGCACCACCTTGTTTAAAGTCTTGCTTCTCGTTGTACACCTGGTAAATTACATTGAAGGAGGAAATATAAATCTTGTCGGCTTTCCCCTTCAGCTTACCTAAGCCTGAACTTGTATCTTTAGGTTTAAAATCACCAAGTTTCTGCGCGGTGGCGTTGACCGCAATAAGCAACAGCATCGAAAACAGGAAGTTTTTCAATCGTCTCATGTGTAATTGTTTTGGAAAAGGAAGAGTTCGTTACTTGTTTGAATTGCTGCAAATAACGTCGCCTACCCTGTCTAAAATGTCTCAACAGACCCAATGAGACAAATTTTTGAGACAATAAATATGTTTTCAGGCCGCGCGGGAAGTGTTCAGGAACTGAGTTGGGGTGAGACCCGTGTGTTTTTTAAATGCCCTGTAAAATGACGCACGACTATTAAACCCGGATTCATAAGCGATGTACTCGATGGTATTTTCCTGAACCATCTCCCTGAGCAGCTTCTTGGATTTCTCTACCCGGTGCTCATTGATCAGATCGTAAAAGGATTTATTCAGGCCGCGGTTGATCACCCCGGAAAGCCGCTGAATAGGTAGCTGGATTTGATCCGCAAGCATCTCCAGGGTCAGGTCCTGATTGGTGAAGGGCTCCTTTTCGGAGAGGAAGTTAAGGAGCAGTATTTTCAGCTCCTCCAAATCCTCGTCAGACTTTGGCTTTTCCAGACGCAACGGAGTTACCGGAAGCCGGCTCTCATCAAGAAATTCTTCGTAACCGCTCTGGGAAAAGACAGAATTCTGGTTAAAACTGTAGGCGAGTATGTAAAAATATATGGCGGTCAACACCAAAGGAAGATATATGTATTCTACCTGCACCATAGGAAGTGTCAGATATAAGGCAATGGTGATCAGGTTGAGTATCCAGATGATCACGATAAACCGGTAGATATACTGCCAACGCGTTTTTTCGAAGTTTGACAACAGCTCTTCTATATTCTTCTTATACCGAAAAACCTTGAAGGCAGCTACAGTGAAGTAAATCTGCTGCATCACAATAAACAATCCGTTGGCCAACACCATCTGGTCCGGATAAGGTTCATTCAGAATTCCATCGAGATAAGCCCTGCGCTCGTTATCCGACATCAGGGCGCATTCAGCTGCAAAATATACAACCAATACCATGCAAAAAGCCGAAACGTAAAAGAGAGGATATCTTCGGCTTACCCGGTTACCCGTGAAGAGACATACATAAAAATATACCAGCGGCGCAAACAAAAAGCAGGTGATCTGAGCGAAGAAGTAAAACCAGGGAAACGCGTGAAAATAGCCTGAAAGCACAACGATATTACTCAGAAAATTAATCCCGGGGTTGATCAGGATCAGAGCCAGGACTTTGTTAGGTAGGGAATTATTTTTTCTGAAATAAAGAAGGGAAAACAGCAACAATAGATTTGCCAGTGTAATAATATTCAATGTCAGCATACTCAGCCGCAAAAATTTAAAATCAAAATATACACAAAACTACACAATAAATCTTATTACTGCCGGATTTCACTCAACGGGTAGTAGGAATAAACGACGTTGCTCTTTCATAGAAAACTAACTGTTTCCAATGCACTACCACTTAAAATACAGTCTCCTTACACTCAGCCTTATCATTTTGATCCATACCACACTTCCTGCACAAAAAAGCGGGTTTGTTAGTGGAAAACCCATCAAAAGTAACCCTGCAATGCCAGGCCGTTTTGCACTTCCTTCTGTCAACGGATTTATGATGGGGATGGCGGACATCAACGAAGACAAAAATCCAGACCTGTTTCTTTTCAGTGATAAATACAATCCGGGCACCTTTGTATATACCTTCGAAAAATACAATAAAGAAGGTGTACCCATTTTCTCCGAAAAAAAGAAGATAACGATTCCCTTTGAAAAAGAAACTCAGAACAAATCTGTGATTTTGGAAACCAGTTCCAGGCAGATAAAGGGCTTCTGGGCAATGGGTAAAGAGTTAAAGGTTGCCGAATTCGACAGGAAACCCTTGACCTTTTCTACGCCTTCCACTATTGAAGTAAAAAATATTCCGGGTAATTTCAGTCATTTCGGAGTTTTGGAGTTGGCGCCTTCCCGCTACCTTTTTCTGTTTACAGTAAATGATACATCTGCTGTCAGTCGGCCGATGCCTCCTTCACCTGACCCGGCAAAACGCCATCAGTATGAGGCCTATGGACCTGAAGGTTTCTGGCTTCAGACATTGCCTCACTCGGGCATTTACGGGGCCTTCACAAACAGCCTTAGCGTCGGACAACTGGAAGCCAAACCCTTGACCTCTCTTCTGGAAGCGCTTTATTCCATCGAAGGTTATACCCTTTACAACTCAGGAACTGAACAATATCTGATCGCCGGAACCACGCTGGGTAATACACATGCCTACAAAATCGACAGCAAGAACGAGACCCTCACCAGCGCGGGCTACCTGGTCGATCAGCAAAATCAGACATTACGAAACCCTGCAATCCATGGCTATGTAACCTATTTTAATGGCACAGGCCCGAAGGGAGTAATCCTTTCAAGTGAAGGAGGCATCTACTTTTACAAATCCCAGAACAGAAAAAGTCCATCCGGTCAACTGATCTTCAGTCCACCCGTCCATCTTCTTCAGACTAACGCAGACCTTTATGGCTCCTCACTGCTCGTGCCCAACCTTGTCGATTGGGATGGTGACGGGGATCTGGACATTGTCAGCGGTACATCCCTCGGGCAGATCTGGTTCTTCGAGAACATTGGCAACAACATCAGCCCGGTATTTCAGCCGGGAGTCCCTTTGAAAGCCGGCGGTTATGATATCCATATTCAACCTGGATACAATCAGGATCTGCAAGGTCCTATGGAATGCCGGTGGGGATATTCCAGTCCGGCTGTATACGATTGGAATGGCGACGGGCTTTTAGATATACTTACCGGTGACAGCAGGGCTAAGTTCAATATTTACATGAATACAGGTGCAAAAAAAATGCCCAAACTGGAGCCTGAGCACGCACTTTATCTAAATGGCCTGGATATGTCGGGCGCCTGGAGGGTAAAACCGGGCGTAGGGAAACTGGCGGGTAAAAATGCCTATATCATCCTGGACAAAGACGACGAATTTCATCTCTACTGGCAAATCGACAATTACAATCTAAAGGATGGTGGCAAGTTATCCATCGGAGACAGCATACCCATTCGCGCCAACTTCAAAAACGGAGGAGAAACGGGACGATCCAAAATCCTGATTGTAGATTGGGATCAGGACGGAGTTAAAGACCTTCTGATAGGAACACCCCGCTATGCTACAGTTCCTCAGCCCAAAACAGGTCTTCCTTATCGACTGGCAAAAAACGGCGCAGCTGTTCTGTTTTTAAGAAATTCAGGTACCGAAGAAAAGCCGGTTTACGAGTACCCGGTCCCCCTGCGTTTTAAGGGCGAACGAATTAACCTGGGCCAGCATGAAATCGGCGTTTCCGCGGAGTACTTCGGCCCCGGCAATTCACTTAATTTAGTAGTCGGAGACGAAACAGGCCGCTTTTACTTTTACGAGAGGAAAGATCTCGAATGGAGCAGCGTTCCGTTGATTCGGGATAAGTAAACCAAATTTTAACGATTTTGCGGCTGCCAATGTGGCCACATCGCTGCGGATCCTTTTTCGAGATGAGTCAGCTGTTTTTCGAGATGATCTTCCAGACGCATCAGGAAAAGCTGCCTGACTCCTTTTCTTTTTCCACCATATAAAAGCCATTTTCCGTCAGGTGAAGGCAGCGGGTGATAGTGCAGACTGCCATCTTCGGTGTACGTAAGCCTCACAGGCTCCATACCAGGAAAAACCCGAAAAAGCTCTACCGTATTTCCCACCAATGCAGTAAAAAAAACAGATGCTCCGTCGGCCGACCACACAGGTACATCGCTGCTGCCTTCATGAAAATCATACACATCCAAAAACTCGATCGATCCTTTGTATCCGTTTCGCTCCGCCAGTTTCATAAGTCCTGTACCGTCCGACTGCACCATGTAGGGATCACAATGTGTGTTTCCGCTGCCTGATAAAAACAATAAACGCTTTCCGTCTGGTGACCAGCTTGGGGCGAAATTGAAGGATTGCCCGGTTTCTATCTTTTGCATGCCCGATCCGTCCGCGTTGGCAAGGTATACGTGGTAATCTTTGTGATAAGCGATACGCTTTCCGTCGCGGGAGGCAGTAAAGCCATAGGTAAAGCCATTGTTCCGACTTGTCAGATCGGTTTTGTTCCTCCCGTCCCTATCCATTTTAAACGGGTGAGAGACTTCATTGATCAATGCTGTAAAACCAAGTTTGGTGGGGTCTCCAGGCCAAAAAAACAAACCACTGTTGTAATAACTTACCCGATGTACCTCAGTGACATTGATTAAACTACCCCTGTTCATGTCGGCAAGGTACATGTCGTAACTTAAAACGCCTTCACTAAACTTGAAGCTCTTCAATTCTTCCTCCCGCTTTGCATGTTCCGGATGCTTCCAGCCAGATCCAACAATAGCTATTTTCCCGTCAGGAGACCATCCTGCAAATTGAGTCCAGGTATCCGGCTTCTTTACCAGTTCTTCGCCAACAATACGTTTTCCCGTGCCATTTACCCGCATCACAACCGCTCTCATCGTATTGACATTCGGCTGTCGGCCACCCGGGAGGTCGGTTTGAAGCTCAGTATAGCCGATCAGACCGGACGGAAAAGCCCAAGACCCATCCTTTGCTTTTTCGTCTACCGATTTCACCTGCGCCATCCCGTGAAAAAGTAGGCAATAGTACGACATGATAAATGGAAAAAACCAGCGTTTCATTTCTATTGACTTTAAAGATCTCTGAGTCTCTAGAAGATAGTTTCCTGCCTATCCTACTCTGGAAATAAAAAAGGCGCGAACAAACGCGCCTCTCTACATGACTCCCGAAAATACCGTAGATAGTTTTTGGTAATCTGAAAAATTATTCGTAACTTTTAAGATATATCATGTGTAATGCCCCCCCCTTCGGCTCCACTCAGGGGGCGAGATCAGATCAGGGGGCCGAATATGCCGTAGTACACTAGGTCCCGATGGTATAACGCAGCCTAACGCAAAAGATACAGGAACTTGCTCAGATGATTACTTTATCAACAGACGGCTGGTTATTATCTGATGCCCTTCTCCCATTTTTGCCCTCACAACGTATAGGCCCGCTTTTAATCCTCCCACTACCAGCTCATAAGCGCCCCCTCTTTTTTCGCTTACAGTTACTGATACCCTCCTGCCCAACAGATCGAAAACTGCAATATCTGCCTTTCTTACATTTGATCCCACCTCAAATACTACCTTCCCACCGTGCGCTGGATTGGGGTAGAGTCGTCCCTCCATTTCACCGGATTGTTCCCACTTCACTGCGATAATTTTAGACAATTCATACGATTCATCCCTGTTAATGGTGCGGATCCTGTAATAAACGACCGACTCCATATCCATGCGGAAGTCTGAAAACTGGTAGGAAACAAGCTTATCGCTTTCTCCCGTTGCTGAAACAGTTCCGATAGCTTTGAAAGTCCTGCCATCAAAGCTTTTCTGCAGCTCGAAATGTGAAGCATTTACCTCTGTGGCTGTCACCCATTTCAAATGCACCTGTGCCTGCTCTGTTTCAGCATGGAACGAAACCAGGTTAACAGGCAAAGGATCGTACCCACCCTCATAGGCACCCATATCTATCGAGGTCCCGCGAAGCCTGGGTTCTCCTGCAAGATCGGTGTCGGTAGTGAGAGCATCGGGATATCCGGGATAGGACGCGTCGGCCCCCCTATTCAAGACAGGACTGATTAACTTCAGACGGTAATCCCCGTTTGTAAACGGCGCATCGGTGTAAGTGCGCCCGGAGACAAACTGAGGATTGGTGGTACCTGCCAGGTTTGTTCCTTCGGCGGCTGTGATAAACTGCACGATGCTGTTTGTAACCTTATCAACCGTAAGACCGCCAATAGAATAATTATGGCCGGTAATGATGCTGTTTTTCACAGAAGTAACACTTCCTCCGTCCTGCGTGTATACAGGTCCTCCCTTATTGGAGGCGATTGTAGAATTGGTGATTTGAAGACTGCTGCTCTTGGGGTAGACAGCTCCGTATGAATAGACCGTCTGGCCACCAGATGTAGTGCCTTCATTGGCATGATTACCCGCAACCAGCGTATTCACAAATGACAAATAGGAAAAATTCGAATAAATTGCTGCTCCACGTTTGCCTATGTTTCCCTCGAAGGCACAATTATGGGTATTTAGTCTTACCTCGTCCAGAAAAAAGGCTCCCCCATGATTACCGGATGTATTTTCTGTAAACGATACGTTGGAGAGATTAAACACCGTAGTGTTATTCAAAGTAGACTGCTTGTAAATCCCGCCACCATTATAACCCGAACTGTTACCGGTCACGATCAGGTTGCGCAACGTCGGGTAAGAAGAGGCTATATAAATACCTCCGCCACTGTCGGCGCTTGTTAGCGTACCAGTCACATTATAGTAGCCGGACAGCGCGGCCTTG
>CAZAVR010000134.1:0-9542 GCA_964488435.1 uncultured Cytophagales bacterium
GCGGACAATTGGAAGTGTACGGCAGCAATTTTGTCGCTACACGTAAAATAACCTTTCGTCGTGGTGTCTATTATCGATTCCCGGTTTATATGCACCTGGCTGAAGGAAATTATCGGTTGGTTTACCGGTCCTGGCCATCAAAGCCAATCCAATCGGTCTTTCATATTAAGGACAATAAGCAAGCAACGGTAATAATCAAATAGCCTATCGCTAAGATTATTTTTTCTCCAAAATACACGAATCGTCTTCTTCGGCGATGCCGCCACCGAAGAAGACAGAAATTTACAGATTACCAACTATTGTTGTGCAATGAATCAATGCCCGCTAAAATAAGCTTGTCCGGCCAGCCCCGTCTTTTTTCTTATCACTTCAAATTCCCGTTTATGCGCAGAAATTTCCTCCGGAGTTAAGTACCTTCCCGACATGCTCACCGGGTCTTTCACATACACGCCGGCTGAGCCCAGCGCAGCGGCCAGCGACACATCTCCCCATTTCAGCACCCCCGGAACGTGCACGCCCATTCCGAAGAAATCCAATCCCTGGCTGGTATCAAAAATATAAGATAACGGTGCTTCATACATGTGAACCGATTTCATCTTGCTTTTCATCGCATTCATAAACAAACCCGCCAACGCGGATTCCCTGTACCCATGAAATTCCACGCTGACCACTTTCTGTTCTTTGTTCAACCATTCGTTAACGCTCTCTATTTCGCCCGCCCAGCTGCCCAGTACCGTTTTCCCCAGCCACCACTGCGCCCGGCTGTAGGTATGTAGCCTACCCAGTTTATCGAAATTATCTGAATTGAAGGACCTCGCTTCTCCTGTTCCTGACAAATCAACAACCACGATCCCTTTCCCTCCATTCAGCAAGTCGTCAATCAGGCTCAATGGAATGGATTTCTTTCCCCCGGGGTGCGTAATTATGGCATACCCTTTAACTGCAGTTGCCGGTCGCTTGTGGAGTATCGGAATGAGCAAGCCGCCACTCACCTCGAGTGTTTTCCTCTCCCACACGCCATTTTTTCCGTGATGATGTGCCTTAACAAGCGCAGGTATCCTGCCACGTTTAAGGATATTTTCCAGTTCCTTTCTTTTGAGTTCCTTATTTGATAGGTCGGCCTTCAGATATTTTCCACGCAGATCCGCGGCGGTTTCTTTGCAAAAAACCGCCGTACTTTGCACCAGCTCATCTCTCTTGTTGTCGGGAAACACCAGCAGATCCTCCTCCCGCACCACCTCAAATGTCTTTTCCTTTTTTGCCCTTCCATCACCCTTACCTTTCAAGTGAAGGTCTAACCACCCCAGTAAGGCTTCCCTGTTCTCAGAATAGTATCCATGCGGCCGGTCAATAAACTCATATCCCAAGCGGTCAGAGACTCCCTCCATTTCAAAAATGTGACGAGCTTTATCGTAACTCTTAAGCATCTCCGACGGGAAGAAAGTAGGATTGGATTCCTTATGGTGGTTACACATTTTAATGGCACGTGGGGCCACCAGCGCAAGGATTCCCCACTCCTCCGTAAATTCCAGTCCGGATGGTAATGCTTCGCACACACAATTGTGCGCCATAATGTAAGAATCAAATGTACCCACACTCACCACCGGCATAGCGGCTTTTACCCTTTCATCTATCGCAGCCAGCCACATGGTCTGATTACCCCCGCCACTCGCACCTGTAGCTCCTATTTTAGTTTTATCGACATAGGGAAGTGCGCTTAGCAAATCCACCGCCCGAATGTTATCGGTGAGTTGCATACCCAGAAGGGTTTCGCCCACATTCAGCAAAGAAGCCCCTATGTTGGAACCATGGTATTCATATTTACCTGCCACCGGTGTGCGCTCTCCTGCTCCCCAGGGATCTATCGCAAGTGCCACATAGCCGTCCAAGGCAAGCGCGTGGCCAACCGACTGATAATTCTCATACAGCTTTCCGTTGTTTGAGTGCCCCATCATCACCACTACTGCCGGAAAAGGACCCGTACCATCAGGAACATACAGGTTGGCCGTAGCATACACGCCTGGTCTTGTCTGAAAGTAGATCATCCTGATCGTATAACCTTCCTTTTTCAGAACCCCCGTTTCTTTCACATCTGTTTTCAGATCCGGATAATAACGCACACCGGCATGAGCAATCACGTTTTTTCTTAATTCCGAACGCTGGGCTTTCCATTCGGCAAGGTTACCCGGAAGCTGATGCTTTTTGCTTTTCAGCAGCGTCTCGTGGCGGATTTTTGCCTTAAGCAGATCTGCTTTGTCGTCCGGAAAAACCTCCGGCAATGAGTCGGCCTGATGTGCACATCTATCATTATCGTCATGCTTGTAACCAAAGGATGGCGAGGAAAAGCCTGCAAGCAGAATAGTGAATAAACTTACGATCGTGAGTTTCACGGATTTCATAAGATGGAGTTAAAGGTGATTAAAAATGATCTTATATTTTGCATAGCCGATGCCCGATGAAACAACCCTCGGGTATCGGCTATGCCTGTATTTATATTAACCCGGAGATAAGAAGACTAACGCCTTTCCTCCCTCCAAAACAGTTTCGAATCACGCTTACACCTGCATCAGGACTGAAATCCGAGGTACTCTAACTATGTCAAAGCTTCGGCTCCCATCCCGGGGCATAAGTCCTTCCCCAATACTTCATCGCATCCTTATCTAAAGCCCTGCCGTCTTTCGGATTCACTTTAAAACCTTTTCCGATACGCGAAGAAATATTAGCAAGATGAGCAAGTAAAACGCTTTTCGCTCCCTCATCTATGGGCGCATTTTGTTTTTCCTTACCACGGATGGCCTGGAAAAAATTGACCACATGAGATGTACTCATGTCTCCTCCGCCACCCAAAGCCGTACCCGCTTCATTTCCTTTGGCTTTGCTGTCACGGGTAAGCTTTCCTTCACGGTTGTAAAGTCTGTAGCCACCCCTGTCAACATATACGGAGCCTTCAGTACCATATATAACAGTACCACGGTCGCTACCGTAGGTTTTGTAACCGTTGCGGCTCTGCCCCCCCCCCATGTAATTACCTTGTTACCTGCAAACCGGAATGATGCGTCCATTGTATCGTACATGGTCCAGCCATCATTCACAAAATGTCGCTTGGCTGCTTCAACATTAACATACTCCGGAAAATCAACCCCCAAAGCCCAGCGTGCTATATCCAGTTCGTGCGTTCCGTTGTTTCCTGACTCTCCCGTGCTATAGTCCCAGCCGTACCAATGCCAGTTGTAATCCCAGGTGTCATGCGTGTATTCCCTTCTCGGTGCAGGCCCCTGAAAAAGGTCCCAATCCAGTCCTTCCGGGACAGGTGCTTTCCTGGGCACGGGCACTTCTCCCCTATTGGCTGCGTAAAAAGCGGTCGCCTTATATACATCACCAATTACCCCCTTATGTATTTCTTCAATGATCTCAATGGATTCCGGAGCGGAACGCTGCTGGTTTCCCATTTGTATCACCTTTTTATACTTCTTCTGAAAATCAACAAGTAACTCTCCCTCTCGCGGATTGTGACTACACGGCTTTTCTACATATACATGCTTTCCGGCTTTCACTGCAAGCCAGGTACCCGGGGCATGCCAGTGATCCGGTGTGGCATTAATCAGGACATCTACACTTCTGTCTTCAATAACCTTTATGATGCTATTTTCCAGCTTTGGCGCATATACTATACGTTTGGCAAACTGTTTCGCTGCATTTTCCCGCTGGCGTTGCATCACATCGCAGAGATAAACCAACTCTACATTGCTTTCCTTTCTGGCAATCGGCTCGTAAAATGCCCCCAGCCTCCTTCCCAGTCCTGCTATAGCCACCGTGAGGCGATCATTCGCGCCTACGATCCTCCTATAGTCTCTGGCAGACAAGGCATTAAAATTGGAAAAGGCCACTCCAGCGGATCCAAGAGCAACATTTTTAATAAATTTTCTTCGCGAATTCTCCATTTGCTTTCAAACGATAAAGTCTCTAAAGCACCGTCTTTACATAACACGGGCTTCAGTTATGACGAATAAAGTAAGTATATGCCCCTTACCGCCAAGCCGCTTTGTCATTTATTACATTATTAATTCCGGGTACTGGAAGCCCTGGCTATAAGCTTTCCAGGCAATACGATCTCCTGATTTGAAACCTTCTTCTTGCTAATAATATGTTTGAGCAGTATCTCACAACTCAATTGACCGATTTCAAACGCAGGCTCTTCGACTGTAGAAAGCGCCGGTGTGACAATCGCCGACACCGGATCTCCTGTAAAACCTACAATCCCAAACTCCCGTCCGATTGTCACACCTAATTCCTTCAGTGCAAGCATACAGCCTATCGCTTTACGATCGTTGACCGCAAAAACAGCATCAGGCCTCTCGTCCAGTTCCCACAGCTTTTTCATATCCCTGGTACCACATTCCTGAGAAAACCCCGAATTCACGACCCAATTATCATTCGTTTCTAACCCATGTTTTTCCAATGCCTTCAAATAGCCGCTCAAACGCTCCTCGGTAAAGGAAAGCCCTTTAGGGCCGGCTACGTGGGCGATTTTTCTGTATCCGCTTTCTATCAAGTGCTCTACTGCTTCAAATGCTCCGTTGAAATCATCCTGAACCACTTTCGAAGTCTGTATTGTACTGGGAACCCTATCAAAAAAAACAACCGGTATCCCACTGTCAATCATCTGCTGGAAATGTTCGCAAGAATCCGAATCCGACGAAGTAGAAGCGAGAACACCATCCAGTCCGGACAACGAAAGGTTCTCCACTATTTCCAACTCCCTTCCGGGAGAATCATTGGTGACATAGAGAATAATATTAAAACCATTGCTGTAGGCGGTTTCCTGTATTCCGGTAATCACCGTGGAAAAATAGTAATTGGTGATGGCCGGCAGAATAACGCCTATATTATGCGTACTTCGATTGACTAAACCGGTAGCATTGAAATTTGGCTTATAGGCCAGCTGTGACGCCATCTCCAAAACCTTCTCCCGGGTTTCTTTACTGACATCAAAGGTATCCCGCATCGCCCTGGAAACCGTTGATACTGAAATACCAAGGGCTCTTGCGATATCCTTAATGGTAATTATCCGTGGCTTCATTTGGCTTTAATTAGTAGTACGCAACTACTAATTAAAGCCAAAATTTTCAATTTATAGCTCCATCTGACGCTTAAACGTAATTCAGTTCACCTGCATTCGAGAGCAGTGCTGCCGATTTCTCATCCAGAAAAAGCGTGCATTCAGGATGCAGCTGCAAGATACTTGAAGGGAAAATATTGCTTACGCTCTCTTCAACGCTGTCTTTAACCGCCTGCGCTTTCCGCTCGTCGGGCACCGAGCAAATAATGGCCTTCGACTTCATGATCTGTTTTACAGACATACTGATCGCCTGTGCAGGCACCTCTTCCGGCGACCCGAACCAGCCCTCATTAAACTGTTGTTTCCGGCACTGCTCATCCAGATTCACGATCAGATAGGGTCGCTCTGTTTCAAAGTCTGCCGGAGGATCATTAAAAGCCAGATGGCCATTCTCACCTATCCCCACAAGAGCTACGTCAATAGGATGCTCCTGAATAGCCGTTCCTATACGCTCACATTCTTCTTCGGGATCCACCTCTCCATTGATCAGATAACTGGATTTCAATGGGGGAACCTGCTCTAAAAAACGCTCGCGCAAATATTTGCGAAAACTTGCTGCATGTGTTACCGGCAGATCTATGTACTCATCGAGATGAAACATATTCACCTTGCTCCAATCTATTTCCTGATCGGCAATCAGATAATTGATGGTCTCAAACTGACTGGTACCTGTCGCCAGAATAATATTGGCTGTACCCTTGTCCACTATTGCCTTACGGATCAAATCTGCCGCCATTTTACCTGCTTTAGATCCTAACTGTTTCTGATCCTTTGAAAGGACGATATGCATAACTATTGACTATTAAGATATTATAAAAACGAATTGACTTCCTGAATGATTTTTCTATTCTCCTGTACTTACGATTTTGCCTTGATACCTGTATTCGCGCCTTTTGAAAGCGTGATATCGACCGGTGTATTGGTTTTCCACGATCCGCCTGTAAAATCGGGGATGTCTACAGAGTTGGACCTGTTGGCCACTGATTTTCCGGAAAGCGGTACAATAACGCTCCAGGAAGCTCCGTCGTAAACATCCTGGTCAAGAGGCAACCCGTTTCTCAGGCAGTCGATCAGCCGCCAGTCCATCAGGAAGTCCATTCCGCCATGGCCACCAACCTTTTTTGCCTGCTCCCCTATTCTCTTAACAATCTCCGGCGTATATTTCTCCTCTATTTTCTTATACTCTTCCTCTTTAATCCAGTCATGGCCCAGTGAAATCTTCGGGGGAAGAGGATACTTCTGAGCGGATGCCTTCGTTCCGCTTACAAGGTGTATCCTGGAATAGGCCCGTGGTGAGGTTACATCATGCTGCACCATAATGGTTTTTCCCTTATTGGTGAGAATGGTGGTCGTATTCATGTTACCGCGATAGTTCTTACCTGCAAATGGCTTAAAGACAGGATCGGTCTGCGCCAGGCTATCGGCTCTTTGTCTCAGCATGAAATCCTTACTTGACACAGATGTCAGATAATCCATTTTGTCTCCACGGTTGATATCCATGATCTGGCAGATAGGACCTATACCGTGTGTGGGATACAAACTGCCATTCTTTTGGTTTTCTTTCAGGCGCCACAGCTCATGTCTCTTGCCTTTGTCAAATAAAGAATCGTATAAGTCATGTATATACGCCCCTTCTCCATGAATGATCTCACCAAAGAAACCCTGACGCGCCATATTGAGCGTAAGTAATTCGAAGAAATCATAACAGCAGTTTTCCAGCATCATGCAATGCTTGCGGGTACGCTCCGAAGTCTCCACCAGCATCCAGCAATCCTCCACTGTGGTCGCCATGGGGATTTCAACCGCCACATGCTTCCCTTGTTCCATCGCATACTTTGCCATCGGCGCATGTAAATGCCAGGGTGTACAAATGTACACCAGATCTATATCAGGTCTCTCACAAAGCTTTTTCCATTCGTCTTCATTTCCGTAATAGCCCACCGGAGAGTGGCTTGTCTTTTCAAACTTCTTTTTGGCGGCTTCCACTTTCTCCTGACGAAGATCCGCCAGGGCTTTCACTTCTACATTTTCCAAAAAAACGATCCGGTTCAATGCGCCTCCTCCTCTGTTGCCCAGACCAATATAGCCCATTCTGACCGTCTCCATCTTCGGTGCCCCAAAACCGCTCATGTTAAACTTCTGGCGCCGCTGGTTCTCCGCTTGCTGCAGATGGTATTTTATAGCCCCGTCTCCGTCACCCAGGCCATCACCTATGAGTCCAAGCCCTCCCAATCCTGAAAGTTTTAAAAAATCTCTCTTGTTCATTTCTTTATGCTTAAGGATTATTTTGAATAAACAAATACAACTATTTCATAATAAGTGCATTAAATACAATAAGTCGTTTATTGTCAAAACCGATGATCCTGAAACAGGTCCGCCCGATGAAAAATTTCAGCCTTCCTCCCGACTAAGGACCGACGGTGAAATATTCTTCCGGCCTTTATAAACATTCTTTAATAAAATATTGTATTATTCTGCTAATGTACTCCCATAGAAATACACCAAGCAAACAAATGCTCACATATAATAGCGATAACGTTCTCGAAAAATAAGCCTTTACATCATCATACTCCCGCCTTTTTGATCACTTCGAGTGTCTTGCGAAGACCCGTCTCCGCAACTTTCATGTGATCCATTTTCCAATACTCAGGGTTATAAAGCTCCAGAGATATACATCCCTTGTAACCGGTGCTCTTCAAGTCTTTCAGAATCTGGGGTAACGGAAGAATGCCATCACCAGGAAATACCCGGTGCTTGTCTTCCAATGAGCCCGCTGCCGGAGAGGCAGGAGCATCTGCAAATTGAAAAATAGCTATCAGCTCTCCCTTTAATAGCTGGAGACTTTCAAAGCCACCTTCACTGATGTACATGTGGTAAGTATCGGGAATAACGAGGGCTTTGGGGTGATTCGCATCGAGAGCGATACCAACAGCCTGACCCAGCCGTTTCAGCGGAAAGAACTTGACAAACACCAATGCCGGATGGATCTTGAACTCGTTGATTCCTATTTCGATAATCTCCCGGTACCGGTCAGAAACCCACTTCGGATCAAAATTAGCTCCTACGGTGTTGGGTATGGTCTGAATGTGCTGCGATCCAATGTCAGCGGCCATCCTCATTCTCCGCCTGGTATCCTTTAAGGAACTGTCGAAAGCTTCTCTGGTAGGCGGTAGGGCATTCCAGAGTCCTATTACACTGGGAACAAACATTCCCAAATCCCGGATCTCTTTTCCGAGGTCTTTAAGGTTCCCTCCTTCCGCTTCAAACTTTTCCAACTCACTGTCCCATGGCTCTATGGCATCGTATCCTGCTTTGGCGGCTATCCGGACTTTATCTTTAAGTGAGGAAGGTCGGATGGTAGCTGTGTCCAGACAAATCGGCCATGGACTCGCCCCTTTCTGGTACCGTTTTTCCTTGGTTGTCAGAGAGACTTCCGATAGCGCTCCTGACAAGATTGAAGCTCCTGCTCCGAATTTAAGAAATTTTCTACGTTCCATATTGATTTAATAGCTTCAGCAGCCGGGTTAGATACAAATCTTTAAGATCAATCATTTATTAAAGCCAGATACCTGTATTTATTACCTGACAAATCCCCTTGAGCACACATTCTTACAGAAGAGCGGCTCCGAACACTCCCGCGCTATCACCCAGTGCAGGCTTTACAATCGGCGTGGTTATCTTGCCTTTATTGAAAATGTAGGTTTTGATTCTTTCGTATCCCTCGGTATAAAGCAGATCTATATTGCCAACCCCACCGCCTATCACAATCAAACCCGGATCGAGCACATTGATCAGCGTAGAGATCGCCTTTCCATAATATTCCAAAAGCCTGTCTATGGTTGCAGAAGCGTGAGGATCTGTTCCATTCAAATGATCATCCAAAATCGATTTCAATGATTTTTTTGTGCCGCTTACCCGTGCATAGTATCTTTCCAGTGCTGGTCCGGATATCACCTGCTCCACACATCCGACCTTGCCGCAGTAACAATTGTCTCCATGCTCTTCGAGTGTATTATGGCCCCATTCTCCACCGATGCCATGGTGCCCGCCAATGACCTTACCGTTGACCACTATCCCGCCTCCTACACCTGTACCCATGATTACTCCAAAAACAAGTTCTGCATCCGGATAATCTTTACCAGAACCCATTAATGCCTCAGCAAGTGCAAAACAATTGGCATCATTGGCCAGGACTACAGGGATTCCCAATGCTTCCTCTATGTCTTTCTTCATCGGTTTCCCGTTCATACAGGTGGTGTTGCTGTTCTTCATGGTCTGTGTATCCGGCTCCAAGACACCCGGAGTAGCGAACCCTACTTTCGCCGGCCTCTCCCCTATTTCCTCTGCCACCTGCTCCACCAGCTTTTTTATCTGGGATACTATATGTTCATATCCCTTTTCTGCCTCTGTAGGCAACCTCTTT
>CAZAVR010000135.1:0-9516 GCA_964488435.1 uncultured Cytophagales bacterium
CGTGGACGAAGAGACCCTCAAAAGGCTCAGGGAGATACAGAAGCTATCCCCGGAAAATAAGTCACACGTCTATGCACTGCTTGACGCGTTTATTAAACAGACTAAACTGCAGGCGATATTGTAAACAGTAAAAACCCCGGCGCGCCGGGGTTTTGTCATTGCCTATCTCAAGAAGAGCCAAACTTTCTTATTCCTTTTTGCTTATACGTTTTATATAGTTGCATCAGCTCGGGATTCTCCAGCTGGTGTTGCTCAATTTTAAATCCTGTCTTAAAATTACCGGGTACCGGGGACATCTCATCAAGATAGATTCTTAAGGTGTCACCCTGGACTTCGTAAAAAAGCGCAGACACCCCTTTAAAAATGTATTCGTCACTGGGGCTAACATCAAAGTTATTATCTTCTGACTTACTAAGCACAATAATCTGCTTGTCATCAGTTACGCCCCAGGTTTTTCCTTTTAAATACAAAACTTCATCAAGTTTCTCGGACGTAATAGTTTCTTTGATTATCGTGGGAGAAAATGCATTGGTCGTCCTCTTATCGAAATAGATAAAAAAAACCACCGTTACAACTATGCCCACTACTGTTGCAATTATTACCCTGCTTCTCATTTGCCATGTTTTTTATTATCCCACCCCTGAATGATACGACGTCCCGAATATGGGGCCTCTCCATAATACGGAGCGGGACCATAAGAATCATTTCTCAGGACAATACCAAGAATCATGCTTGTGGTTAGTTCTCCAGTCATGTTGTAGGCTCCAGCAAGTTTCAAATAACCAGTCCGCGTAAGCCCCACTCCATACTGCGTTCCTCTGGCCGCATTATAACCGGCTAAGTAATTGCCCGCTGATCTGGCAGATGCATATTTGCCGTTAAGCAGCTTTCCGGTAAAAGGGCCACTTGGCGCTAAATCTTCTCTATTTTTTATATCAAAATCTCCCCTAAGTTTAGATTCGGTTCGTATCTCAAGTAAATCCATACCTTTCGATTGATTATGAAGATCGGCTATTGTATTGTCCCATGATTCGCCAAAATTCAATGTCCCTATTTCTTTCCCAGTTTCCGGATTTCTAAACTCATCCCAAAACTCTGTCTCACCCATTTTTTGCCCCCCGGCAGATGTATTTTTTGCATTGTGTTTGCTGCTAATATCGGCTTTAGTTACTTGTCCTTGATGCTTATACACCCCTAAATCCCCATCATCATAAACTGCCACTACGTTGCCATCTTCATCGGTATGGGTACTGAACATCCCTGTCGGATCCATGAACTTAAGTGGGTTGTTCATCGGAGTCTGGAGGCGTGAACAAGAGCCTTTTCCGCTATGAGCTGGGTACAAGCCCCCTCGCCGATGCCCTTAAGTTGCTGTCCGACGCGCTGCAGGTCTCAACTGACGCCCTGCTGAGCGATGATGTAACTATCGTGAAGGATTTGGAACTGCCCCGTAAGTTTGAGGTGATATAGGAACTCTCCGGGGAAACCCGTTCCGTCGTCAATACTTTCCTGAGTATGGTAATCAGAGACCATAAAGCCAAAAAGGCGTATACCTCGTAAACAGCAAAATTCCGTAATGCTGGGGCTTTTTGCTGTTTATTTTTTTGATTGCGCAATTTGCTTTAAAACTTAATCTTATTCAACAGAATACACTTCTATAAAATAAGAGTATCTTGAAAAGTCAAACGTTTGAGAAGGCAAAATTCTGCCAATCTCAATTGCTTTTGCTTCATCAATTTCATAAGGATCATACATCAATGGGTCATTCTCTTTAAGGGCAAAGAGGATTTTGATATCGTCAAAAGGGATAAAGCTTATATCAAATTCATCTGCTAAGCTATCATCGCCATTGTTATATACCGTCAATATTCGTTTTATCTTCATTATTATCTTACTTAGGGGTTGTTCTACCTGGTTTTGGAGACTTTATCATTTCTCCGGTTTGGGGATCTGCCGCTCCTTGATGATTTCTTCCGCTTTTGTCGTAAACTTCTACTTCTCCATGCTGAGAGTCCCATTCAAGAATCTTACCATCAGGGGTAACCCATCGTGCTCTTCCCCCTTTGGGTTTTACCTTTGCTGCTCCTGGAAAACCAGGCAGTGATTTTGGTGGTGGTGTATAATACGTATAACTATCATTAAGCACCGGTGCCGGAGCATTCAACGTCGTCGGTTTCAACACCAACGCCGCGGTCATTACTGGAATTGTAGCCACGGCTTTAAGTAAATTCAGGGCTGCATTTCCTATCCCTGTTAGTGAGGGAAGTGATAGCGAGGGAAGTGATTGCGATAAGGGCACAGCAATGACAATTGCTTCTCCTGTGCTACTATTATTTTCGCCATTCCCAGTTGCCGGAGCGACAGAGGAATTGTCCTGCCATTCCGAACCTGTCCAAGTCCATGATCCATGTTGGTTCTCTACAATAGCCCCTTGCTGATATAGCAATGCCGCTTCTTCACCCTGCGGACAAGATGGACAATCGCCATTTGGATCGCTCTGCAATATCGGATTATTCCATCCATACTGGTAGGTGGAATAATTCTCCTGTGTCTCCGTCACCGGATCCACTTGCATGAAGCGCCCAATGTTCGGATCGTAGAACCGCTTCACAAGATCTATGTACCCTGTTTCTGGCTGTTTCTCCCTGTCCAGGAATTGGTACTTATTCGCTGCATCGGTTCCCGACCTGGGGATAGCTAATCCAAAAGGATAATATTCCGTCTCCTGCACCACATTCAGCGGGCTGTCCCCATTCTCCGCCAAAACCTGGTCGCCCGCGACTCCGACTACATTCCCAGGTGATCACGAAGATAGTAATTTGCCTGGTAGCTGTCAACCCCTGTACGTATGAGTTGTCCTTCTTCCAGGCCGATACGCACCAGGATGCCGCTTGCGTCATATTCAAAAGCACCTGCATAGGCTCGTGTGGCGGAGGAATTGGCGGCATCGGTCCTTAGCTTGGTTCCATCCGCACTGTAGGTATACGCGACATTTCTGCCTGAAGCGGTGAAGATAATCTCTTGGGGAAGATTCAGCAGGTTGTATTTGATCTCGGCGATGCCGCGGTTTTCGTCTTTGGTGATGTTTCCGTTGGTCGGGGGTCGCGATCGAACGTGGGGGACCGGTGATTGTGTCACCCTTTCAGGGTTGTTTAGATGTGGATGGTTTTGTTTTCTATAGTTGTGTCATCCCTTCGGGATTGAGTGGGCTCACTCTTCCGCTTTCCACTGGGTGAGCAAGCCTGCCCTGAGAAAACCCGAAAAGGCCGAACCCAACGTTTGCAGTATCCTAATGCCCGATACCAATGCAAAACCAAATTTTATTTCGCACTATTTGTGTATAATATATTTCTGGCGAAAATATGGCATGTTTCATAGATTCAGATATAATTCTAGTGCGAATTTTTGTGATTGTTCGGAATAATATTCTGTTTCAAGGGATGGCGTGCAAGTTGTCATAACTCTCAATAAAAAATACGCAATTAGTTGGATACAGAACGATTGAAGATTGACCCTGGGAAGGCCTCTGCAATAGAATTTCAAACCGATCGCCGATGTATGGCTATAGACTAATCCGGTTTAGAAACCGATGATGTTGGTCGGAGTCTGGAGACTACGACCAACGGGGGGGCATAACTAAGATACCTTCCGCCGCCATATTTACTATAACAACTTGAGCTTTCTACAAATGAAATAAATGCTACCAAAAAATAAAATTGGGAGTAGAATTGGAATCACCAAATCACTCAATGGAACTCCCACAGCGACGCAAATCAGAACAATGCACAGTATCGCCATTGATCCAACTAGCGCAACTATGTTAAATATTTTTCTCATACTTGAAAGAATATAGTATTCAACCAAAATGCATTCTTGACTAACTTTGGTTGAATCACGATTTGCGATTTATTTAAAAATTCAATATCAGGGAACCTCTAAAAACTCCCTTTTCTATCCCTGCATCTTTTCAGCATAATTTTTGGATACTGGTGTTTCTGATTTACAGGATTTCTCTTTCGGAGATATAGTTTCAATTAATTGATAGTCAGTTATATGTATTTGCGCTTCCATATGAGCATAATTATCCCATCATACCGCGCTTAATCGAGTTTTTCTGAACATCTGGGATACTTACATCTGGTATACGTACTGTCAGCATAGAATAAAAGTTTCTCGTCGCTTTTATTTAGCATATTATCAATTAGTTGCGAGTCATGGACGGAGGCATCGGTGACCCCATATTGTAAAATCAGCTTACCGTGAACATCTACTTTTACATGGTTTTTGTAGCGGTCCGCCGCTCAAAATAGCTCACATTATGCTTTTTGGTCCATCCCGCATCTGTGTCTTTTTGAGACTGTTTGGCAGGATTTTTGCCGATACTTTCTGGGATCTCTCCATTTTTAATCTGCCGCGGTGGCGAACCACTCATTCTCCTGTTTGGTTATTGCGTTGCTTGGGCACTTCCACAAAGCTGACATTCACTATACGACCCTTGTGAACGAGCAAATTAAGGGAGCCTAACTTGCTGTTAAACAGCCTGAAAAATCCATAATTTGCCGGACTCTATGAGTTGTTCCCGGAATTTCCAAACCGTCTTACAGTCAGGAATATCGTCTGCAATGGTTAGGAACCGCATAAAGGACATTCGGTCATTTATTTGATACTCTACCGCTCCGGCGGCCCGGTTGGTTATCCGACAGGTTGTAATAGCGTTGCAGGACCAGAACCTTGAATAAAATCACATAGTTATACGGCGGACGACCACCTTCCCCTTTCGCCGACCTGTTTAGGCGCTCTTCTAAGAGACTTCTAAATTTTTTAAAATCAATGCTTTTATTTAAGTTGTCCAAGGGGTCTCCTAATTGGGTCAGTTTGCTAGGATGTATATCTTGATCGAAAAAGCTGTGGTCCCGGTGTCGCTTGAATTTTTTTCATACCTAGAAATAAGCTTTACCACCGGGAAAGCCACTGATTTTAGTTTTTAGAGATGCCCATGTATTAACTACACATTCAAATTTGATCATATTATTTGCCTGAAAAAACTAGTTCATTAGTTTAAATAGCCTATAAAAAGCATAAAAAATTGCGAATATAAGAGTAAATAAAGAAATTGGATATATCAATTCAATTAGTGACAATCCTGACATACTAAAAATATAGATTACTATTCCTATGGAAACAAGAATAAAAATTCCAAATATATTGGTTAGAAACTTAGGGAACTTAATCATCTTGCTTGGTTTGTTTGAACTCTATTTTTGCCTCCCAGCCAACAATCGCAGCACCACCAAAAGTCCAGCTGGTCCATTGAGATTCTTTGCTATTTCTTACATTTCCATTTTCCGGTATCTCTATACTGATTCCCGTTTTAATTGCTGATCCGCGAGTAGCATTCCCAGTAACACCTAGATTGAGTGTTGTCATCCCATCACTTTTATTTCCATGTTTATCACTATTGAACGAATTTTCCATGGAAGCTCCTATGTTTAATTTATTCTTTGCACCAACTTCGATCCCAATTTCTTGCTTCGTTTTTGCCAAGCCCTTGTTATCATTAATCTCTTCAAATTTCCCGCCGCGAGGCAATCTCCCTCCGACTCGGGCATGCATAAACTGACCAACCGCAGTAAGTTCGTTCTTGCTTTTTGCAACTTTGAATGTAGCAACTTCGTCGCTATAAGCATTCAAAGTTGCACTGGCAATTCCGACTTTTGCACTTCCTTGGAGTCCAATGCTTGTTGAAATCTCAATGTTAATATCGTGATTCTTAACGAATTTCTTAAAAGAATTCCATAAACCTTCTCCCGGCCACTTCCCATCTGGATCGATGAACCGTATCGGATTGTCAAATGCATAAGCATACGGGCTCCACCGTCTTCCTTTCTCGGCCAACGGATCCACCACATGCCACCTTCCTATCGTCGGATCATACATCCTAGCCCCATAATCCAGATAGCCGGTTTCGGGTTGCTTCTCTTTGCCGTTGTACAGATACTTATTAACCGCATCGGTCCCTGATCTGGGGATAGCCAATCCAAATGGATAATATTCCGTCTCCTGCACCACATTCATCGGGCTGTCCCCATTCTCCGCAAGTACCATTCGTACATTCCCAGGTGATCACGAAGATAGTAATTTGCCTGGTAGGTGTCAACACCTGTGCGTATGAGTTGTCCTTCTTCCAGGCCAATCCGTACCAGGATGCCGCTTGCGTCATATTCAAAAGCACCTGCATAGGCTCGTGTGGCGGAGGAATTGGCGGCATCGGTCCTTAGCTTGGTTCCATCCGCACTGTAGGTATACGCGACATTTCTGCCTGAAGCGGTGAAGATAATCTCTTGGGGAAGATTCAGCAGGTTGTATTTGATCTCGGCGATGCCCCGGTTTTCGTCTTTGGTGAGGTTTCCATTATCATCGTAAGTATAGTCAATGGTATTGATGCCTGTGGATCCGTTACTAAAACCCTCTGTATTCTGCGAAGAATCATGCACCTTTACCAGTCTGTTACCTGAATCATCATAGTTGTACACAAGGTTGTCTATGTCCCCCCCACCATCTCTCTGGCGTTTCAGTGTCTTTATATTTCCGTTCTTATCATAGGTGATCCCGTATTCTTTTAGTTGTGAGCTCTGGGTCTCGGTCAGACGATTGGCCCCGTCGTAGGTCATGTTTGTTATGCTGCCGTTGTGCTGATGGGTGGCCCAGCCCAGGCTGTGGATGTTCCCGTTGCGCTCGTAGCCCAGGTTCACCTGGAAGGTTCTTCCTCCCTGGTTGGTTTGCTCGTCCAGCCAGCCCCGGGGAGTGTACTTGTGGTTTTGCACCTGCTTTCCGTTATGAAGCTTCTTTTCCTTTAAAAGCCCCACTTCGTTGTAGACCATGGCCACATGCTGGTAGTTTTTCAGTTGCAGCCAGTTGTCGCCCTCCTTTCTCTCCAGCTTATGCTGGGTGGCCGTCAGACGGTTTTGGTGATCATAGCTGAAGGTTTTGTGCAGGCGGTATTCTCCGTGGGTTGTACTTTGGGTGGTAAGCTCTTCCAACACATTGCCTATGAAGTCCAGCTTGTAGGAGATCCGCTCATAACTATTACCTGAAAGAGTGTGAAGCTGTCTAGCTTTTTGAATCAATCTTCCCTTCCGGTCATAGTAGGAGACCTGCCACAGGAAATTCTGCGATATCTGTCCATTCGTTTCCAGTACTGCTATTCTGCTCCAGGTGGGAAGGCCGGTGACGTTGTTACTGGTCGGGGTGCCCACATAATGATCGGCATCTGTTAAACCCATTTCATTAACCCATGTGCTGCCATGGAAATTGGAGAAGCCTGCATAGTTGTCGTAATGATGACGGAGGAGGGGGTGATTCACCAAATCCATTTCCAAATTCATTTCCACCTGCCGGTTGAGCTGGTCATAGCTATAGGTGAAAATCCGGCCGAGCCCGTCAGTCATCCTGACGAGGTTGTCTTGTTGATCGTACTCCATTACGAATTTACCCTGACCGGGAACTATTTTACTGATTATCCGCCCCCATGCATCATAGGTGTATTGGAAGGAAAAAAAAGACAGCTTGTTGGTTTCCTGGTATTGAGGTTGAAGTACGTACCGGAGCTGGCCTTTGGGATCGTAGATGTAATAAGTAATTAAATCTCCACCCACACGCCTGGCTACCACACGTCCGTGCATGTCAGTGAATTCCTCTACTTTTTTGCTGTCTTCGTCCTGGGTTTCCAGTACTTGCAGGCTCCCTGCAGGATAATAATCTGTCGTGGTTGAGTCCAGATACCCGCTTGCAAGTAATTTGTATTTTTTGATGTCATTCCCATTGACGAGGTACTTGGTTCTTAGCCCGCTGTTATCAATACCAGGTGCCCGTACTTCGGAGACTCTGTTCAACGGAGAGGCCTCATACAATGTTTCGGTGTAATACCTGGTGGTCGGTTGGCTGACATTCGATGAGTTATAGTAATCTCCGTTCACACTGCCTCTGAAGTTTCCGTTGCCTTCCGCCTGCGGAACGGGAAGGTATTGCTTGTTGGGACGGAACATAATGTCATATTCCGTATCAGAGACCAGGTCACCTTTTGAGGGCATGCCGTGTACGATCACGTCCTGTTTCTTCCTGCCCAGGCCGTCAAAGTAGCTGATCTGGGTTTGCACCTGCTCAGGGCTGCCCCAATACTGAGTTGGGCTTTGAGTGACTTGCCCCCCTTTTATACGGTAGGTCCGGCTGAGTACATAATTCATTGTATCTGTCTGTGAAAAGGCCTCGGGACCCAGCAGTGCTGAGAGCACCCATACAGCGATCAGGATGTAATTCCTATGTTGCATATCTATAATGGCAAACTTATTGTTTATACCTGTTTTCCGTTTTGAACCTATGGACAGTTGATAGCCGTGGGGGAATTATTCAAAGCCGAAGTACATCCCGTAGGCACCACCCGGATCTGGTGGGTTTGCCCGTCTTTAAGACTTGAAGGGGTACTGATATTATATCCATGGTTCCCATTCCCATACCCGGCAGTTTGCAGATCTGCCCGGTAAACATTTGCCAAAACATTGCCAACTACCAAATTGCTTCCATCATATATGTCTACGTACAGTGGAGTATTAGGTTGGCTTGAATCGAAAGCCCAGCCGGCTATGGCAGAGCAATTGGCCATGTCAAGGAATCCGGTCGTACTGCCACAAATGGCATTGCCATTTGTGGTTCCGCATCCAGACGTCTCGGTCAACGTGATAGCCGTTGAAATGATGCTTTCGCAACCGTTGTCCGTATACCGGGCTGTATAGCTGCCTGGCTGGTTCACTGTCAGCTGGGTTCCGTTTTGCCCGCTGATGAGTACATTGTCCTTGTACCAGCTGAGCGTCCCCGAGTAATTAGAGGCTGTCAGAGTTACCGACTGGCTGTTGGCCGCACAAACTGTACCGCTACCGCTGATATCTGGCTTTGGAGGCGCGCTGCAGCCGCTGTTTCTGTAAAGTTTGCCGGAAGGTACCAGCTCTTTGGTGATACCAGGCCCGCTCCAGCGAAGCTCCAGGGCATAGTCCCAACCTTCCTGCATAAACAGCGTCTTGATCGCATGCTTGCCCGCTTTCAGACAGATCGTGCCCGATTGTTCTGTGTCCATCCCATGACAGCCTTCATACGTAACCACGGCCTGACTGCCGATGTAGAAAGCAGAAGCATCGTCACTATTCAGATAGAAGGTATATTCCCCATCCGCAGGGATATCAATGTAGCCGGTGAATTCAAAGCCGAAATCATTGTTCCGGTTCCTGTCACCAAAGGTGAAATTCGATACATGACCGCTCTTGACAACCGTCTGACCGGCCAGGTTGGCCGTCGCGCACCAGGAATTGTACGCTGCCGTTTCAAAATACTTGTAGTCTAAGCCCGATGTTGTGGAGCCCGGGTTTTCCGGATTACGGGGGGAAGTACAAGGTTCCGGGTTACCGCCGCCACAGTCGTCCAGCGTATCGTTATCCCATTTTATACATGAGCGCAGGATATTTTCAG
>CAZAVR010000136.1:0-9450 GCA_964488435.1 uncultured Cytophagales bacterium
TCGGGCGTGTTGCAGCAGCAGGAAACTCCACGGAACTTCGGCAATATGATTACCGTCCCCTGACAAAACATTGGTCTTAATCAGGATAATTCCTCCGCCTGTTCCACCATCTCCACCCTGACCTCCCTTCGCACCCACAGAGCCGGACGTACCGGCTACACCTTGATCTGTAAGCATGGTGCCACTGCCGCCGCCACCGCCACCACCTGCTCCTGATGCCCCGGCGCCGCCTTTGCCACCACCACCCCCGCCGCCAAGCAACATCGTTTGCGGTAACAACGACAAATTGCTTCCACCAGCACCTGAGACACCGGCCCCGGGTCCTTCACCCACAGTACCGGAAGATCCTTCAGATCCTTGCTCACCCATCCCGCCACCATCTCCGCCCCTTCCTCCGGCAGGTAATCCCAGCTCAGCCGGGCCACCTGCACCGCCGGAACTTCCACCATTTACACTTCCCCCGTTGAGTCCACTTGCCGTAGCTACAGCTGTCCCTCCTCCGCTCGCTCCGGCTCCGCCGGCACCACCCGTACCCCCTGCTCCGCCAGAGCCACCGGTGAAACCCAGCCCAGTGGCATCTACTTTACCGCCGGAAGCGATATGCAAGGTCTCCTTTACATAGAACGCTATCACCCCACCGGTGGAGCCGTCCCAGACAGGGGCTGTAAGCACCCCGCCGTTATTTATCGTCACATTCGAAAACTGCGAAACTTTGACAAGTTGTGCACGATCGGTTGAACTTGCATAATAACTTTTCGTAAGGGCAGTGTTTAGTGAGAGGGTTGTCCCGGCAACCGTACTGACCTCCAGCAATTCATACTGCCCCTGATTAACGCCCTGCATTTGAATAATCAATAGCAAATCACCAACTGCAAAAATGCCGGCAGTGCCGATCTGGATAGATGCCGAACCAGACAGAGCATCAAGCGCGAGCGTGGATTTTTTATCATTGATCGTAACTGTTGTGTTTACAATTAACGCTCCATCGGATGCATTGCCTTGAGCAAGTGTAGTTAAATGAGTGCCTGCCAAAAGGCAGAAGGTCAGGAGTAGAAAAGGTTTCATTTTTATGACAGGTTTCAGCATATGGATTTAAGTGTACAAAGAAAGGCAAACTTTGCAAGTTTTTGTCAGTGCCGGTTCTCGCTGACATCCGCCTTTGTCACGCCACCAGCCTGACCAGCAGAAAGACAGATAAAATTCCTTATTTAGCCGATTTTCGGCAAAACTCAATCGCTAAAAAGTGGATTTTTCCACATAGAGTTTAAGAGAATCACTTTTCAGGCGAACCTTCAGCCAGCTGTTGATACGAGCGAGGTCACGTGTTGTTTTTCTGGGGTTTGAACTACCCAAAACAACCACCATAAAGTGGTTTGTCTTACTTCCTTTACTAAAGAAAGGTTGACGATCAGCAGCGCAGTACCGGACTTCGGGGAAAAGCGGTTTCATCTCATTAATGAGCGTATTTCCAAGTTTCTTTATACCAAGGAGGCTGTCTTGCTTTTGTATATTAAAGCTCAGCTCCGCTTTCAGTCGGTTAATCTCTCCCCTGTATCGTTCATTTTTAGTCAGATCCATGGATACATCGTTGATCGAGAAACCCTGCTGAATTATCAGTGTGGCTTCATGAAGACCATAAATTGCTTTTCTTTTAATCAATCGTCTTTTCTCTGGCTCATCGATAGGCTTTCCACCATAAATCAGTTTGATCTCTTTTTTAGTTGGATTCAATTCGTTCTTTAGAAGAAAGTCTCCCTCAATATAGCTTTCGTTCGTAATAAACTTATTTGCATTTTGAATAAAATTGTCTTTTTGCACCAGCAAATAGCCATAATAGATACTGGGCACAATGGTAAGCAGTACAATGAAAGTAACCCATCTATTGGCCATTTTCTTTTGTTCCTGGTCAGCATAATCCCGAATCGGATAGCGTAAAAGCCGGACGGTTACAAGCGTGGCACTCCCGATAAAGACCGTATTTATAGTCAAGAGATACAAAGCGCCAAAAAGAAAAGCCCAGTTGCCGGTTGCCAAGCCGTATCCGGCTGTGCATAAAGGAGGCATCAGAGCTGTGGCAATTGCGACCCCGGGAATCACATTCCCTTTGTTTTTACTAGAAATAGCCACAATCCCTGCCAATCCTCCAACCAGCGCAATGATGACATCATAAATGCTGGGTTGGGTACGCGCCAGTAGTTCAGAGTGTGCCTGATAGATGGGTGTAACGAAAAAGTAAGTTGCTGATGTCAGAAGCCCGGCAACGACGGCAAAAAGATAATTAACAAATGCTTTTTTAAATAGCGCGAAATCGTAGGTTGCAATACTGTAACCCATACCAAGGATAGGCCCCATCAAAGGAGAAACAAGCATGGCTCCAATAATAACGGCTGTAGAGTTTACGTTGAGGCCGACGGAGGCTATAAAGATCGCAAAAATAAGAATCCATAAATTGGTACCCTTAAATTCTATTCCACCTTCTACAATGTCGTGGATGACGATATAATCTTCTCGCTCAGAAGAGATGTCAAACCTTTTAAGGATGTCGCTGATACCCATGCTATCTTTTAGTATTTCTCAAATAAACCCGTTCCTGTTAGATTACCACATTTACCATATACCGGATTGCGAATGGTCGGCGACTCCAATCTGCTAAAACCGATTCAATTCCCTCTGCAAGCATGGCTTTGCAGAACCTGCTTAACTATTCTGCCCATCGCATACGAACACTACGTATGAACGGCTCTTTCCGAAAAAAAATGATTCTGCTATACAAATCCATTAAAACTCCTTAGCAAGCTAAAGAGTTGCAATTTCGAAAAAAAACCTATCACTGTATCCCACCTGCTTCTAAATCAATTCGGATTACCCGGCTCGCGTCACCTACCTCCGGACCTTCTACCAGCGGTGCAGCGCGCATAGTCTCCATGGCTTGCGCGACACTCCGGTCGCTCTCTCGTCATCACCTTCCGGGATGTCACAACTTACCTCAAAATTCCAAAAACACATCAGAACACTTGTATATGATCCTGATATGTGTAAATTTACACAAACACTAATGTATTGTAAAAGAACACAATAGACGTTTTTTCATTTTACACACATTCTACCGCCCCCCAAACGAATATTGAAATGGAAAAGAATAAGCGCAGTTTGCTAGCTTTTCCTACAGTACTATTGTGTTCACTTGTGATCAGCACGATAACAAGCAGCGAGGGCGCAAGGTACTATTCGACAGATGGTGTAGAGTTTTTAAAAAGAAACACTGACTCGATATTTAGTCTATATCTTATTACGTATTATTTAATAGAAGCACCAGATGATGCCACCAGGGAATTGTTTAATTTGTTGGGAGAAAACGTAAAAAAGCATTCCCGTTCATCGCTTTTTGTAAAGCGATAGTTTGTTAAGGATCGACCCTGGTATTGATCTTTATAGACAAGGCGAATACTTTAAAACATTTGCGCTAAAATTGATACAAGAACCACCGAATTGGACTCAGATGATGAGCAACCCGCTCTTTCGCAGATCATTCCAGGTCTTTGAGCCTGTAAAAGACTGAAAATCCGTCATTCCGGCGCTTTCGAAGTCTGTTTGCAACTGATCCATCGTAAAGGTCTCAGGGTTTTTCACAAGGAGTCTGGGAAGCAGTTGCTCCAGCCAACGGGCCGTCCGAACGTCTGTTTCGAGGGCCCATTCCTTCTTTTTGTCAAAGAAAACCAGCTCGGCCACCTCGACCACTTTCCTGTTTTTCTTTTGCTCAAATATAGAAAGCTCCGGTTCACTTCCCATCCACATCACGAGTGCACTGGGTCGCAAGGCAGTGTCGGGTAAAGCGCGGATGCTGTTTTCGATATATCGGGGTGGTACAGAGGTAGCCGGTACCCGGAAATCAAACCATTCCGACAGGGGAAAATCCAGGCAAACGCCATGCATGTAGTTAAACAGGGATTTGCGCAAACCCTCGGCATACCGTTGATGATCTGCCCCGAGCGGATCCGTATGTTCCAGGTCATTATGCGCAAATGCACCAAGATCGGGACCTATACGCATTACATCAAATTCCTGCGGATGCAAACCCACCGGACTGTGTGCCGTCATGGCGAACCGGTGCCAGAAACCGGATTGAACGACACCCTGATCAAACAGCTGCCGGACCATTTCGAGCGAATCAATCGTCTCCTGGTCGGTTTGTGTCGGAAAGCCGTACATGAGATAGGCGTGAACCATAATCCCGGCCTGGGTGAATGCGTCGGCTACACGCGCCACCTGTGCCACCGTTACCCCCTTTTTCATGCGTTCCAGCAGTCTGTCAGAGGCCACCTCCAGTCCGCCGGAGACTGCTATGCACCCGGAGGCCTTCAGAAGCAGGCAAAGGTCGTGGGTGAAGTTCTTTTCGAAGCGAATATTGGTCCACCACACCACGGTCATTTTACGCCTGATCAATTCCATGGCGAAATCCCGAAGCAAGGCCGGTGGTGCGGCCTCATCCACAAAATGAAAACCATTTTGGCCCGTTTGGTCGATGATTTCCTGGATGCGGTCACATAGCAAAGCAGCCGTCATCGGTTCGTAGCGCCGGATATAATCCAGCGATATGTCACAAAAGGAACATTTCCCCCAATAGCACCCGTGTGCGAGGGTAAGCTTGTTCCAGCGTCCGTCACTCCAAAGGCGATGCATGGGATTCACAATTTCGATCACCGACAAGTAGTCATGCAAAGGAAGATCACGGTAATCCGGCGTTCCGGTATCCCGTTGCGGCACATCCTTTTCTTTGGCGCCATTGTGGTAAATGACCTTCCCGTCCACGCATGAATAAATTCGTTTCAGATGCTCAACCGGCCTCCCTCCGTCCAGATATTCAAGAAGCGACAACAGTGGCGCCTCCCCGTCGTCCAGACTAATAAAATCAACGTAATTAAATACCCTTGGCTCCGTTAGCGAGCGCAACTCTGTGTTGGCAAAGCCGCCCCCCAGCACAACCTGAACTGCCGGGTATTTTTTCTTCAGATACTGACCGCACTTGAAGCCTCCATAGAGATTGCCGGGGAACGGAGCCGTGATGCATACCATGTCCGGCTTATACAACCCCATTTTCTCTTCAAGAATAGACGTTAAGATAACGGATAGAAGCGTATCGGGCATTTCCAGTGCTTCCTCCATCTCATCAAAATGCGTTGCAGACCGTCCCAATCTTTCGGCATAGCGGCTGAACCCGAAGTGGGGATCGATGGCTTCCTGGATCAGATCGCCCAGGTCTTCCAGATATAACGTAGCCAAATGCCTGGCCTTGTCGTGAATCCCCATGGTACCAAAAGCCCAGTCCAAGTCTTCCAATTGCTGAAAACGGCTTGCCTCAGGCAGATAGCTCCGGTCACAGATACTGTGCGCAAGTGTAGGGTTTCTGTTTTTGAGAAAACGAATGACGGGATCTATCGTGGCGATGTACTCGTCGCGGAGGGAATAGATCCTAAAGCTGTTTTCAGTAAGCTCGGCATCGGACTCGTGAAGCGCTGTAAAAACACGGGTGAGACCTTTCGATGAAAACAAAGCCAGTATGACCTCAATACCCAGGTCCGCCTGATACGATTCCCTGCCAAGTGTGTTCAAAAACCCTTTCAGGTAAGCAGTAGCGGGATATGGCGTATTCAGCTGCGTAAATGGGGGAGTGATAAATAGTGTTTTCCGTTTCAAAAGCGCCCTTGTTTTAGCAGGCAAAGATAGGGCATTTGCTGTTGAAAAGCTGAATTCGGGTTTGGGATGAATTTAGGGAAGAAAAACAGGTTCCAGTGCTCGTTTTCAACTACTTTTCACAATGTAAATCCAAATATTATTCCGTATCTAAAAAACAAATCGACCCATGAAAGAATTAATCGATACAAAAACCATCAAAAACATAACACAAGGAGAAATAAATACCCTTAAACGAAATCATCTTCTGTTTCAAGCAAAGTCATCTAGACGAGCGACCTTCGATGAACTGCGATAATATTTCCGAAAAAGGATACAGAGCGTCGGACTCCGTATAACCCCGGCACCTGTAGCGCGCCTTTCGGAAAATGTAAGAATGGTACGATCTGTTCACACCTGAAATGCTCAGGCGTCGGAACTTGGCCCTACCAAGCTGTCTATGTCTAATACAAAAACCCGAAAACCCATAGAGGAAGTTGCGAAACGGGGTATTCCGTATCGTCGGCCACGACGATACCGTTGAAAATATGCTTCAGCTGCTTACTACTTTTACTTTTGCCGCCTAGTTCAAAAACATAATTTCCATCGACCAGGAAATCGCCATGCGATGGATAGTTCAATTGATGTCCTACCCTTAGCTGAGAGGCAAAGAAGGTTTCCCTCAGATTACCTTTGTTCGGCTCGTCCGGGTGAAGCGCGTAGGCCAGGTTAGTGTTGTCAAGGTAAACTTTCTCTGGCTTTTGCAAAATAGCCGTGCTGATTCCTGCAGGGTAAAGCTGACGAATTAGCCTTGCCTGCTCTAAAAAATGCAGATAGGAGTTCACTGTATTCCGATGTATATCACTTTTTTCGGCAAGCACTTTCAAATTTGGCTTAAAAGGCACATTGGCCGATAGAACGTATAGCAATTGAAGCATTTTCTTTGCATTGCGAATATCAAAATCATGAAGCTCGGCCATATCGTATTCCACAATAGTTCGGATAAGCTGGTTGAGCCGGACAGCATAGCCCTCTTTATCCTCTAACGAAAAAGGATAATAGCCAAACTGCAGGTAATCGCGAAAATACTGTAAGGGCCTGAAGTCCACCGGAAACTCTCGGCGCCATTCCCGGAAAGGAGACATCAGCGTATCTAAAGAGATAGAATTGAAAACCCCTACATCTGTAAACTCAAGGAATTCGCGGTAGGAAAGACCAAATAACTCGTACATAAGCACCCGACGACTCAGATCAGCTTCCTGCCGGACAATATCGATAATCGAAGAGCCTGTGAAGACAATATTCAGATCCGGATAAAAATCATATAGATTTTTGATATGCGTGCTCCATCCCGGGTATTTGTGAACTTCATCAAGAAACAAATATTTCCCTCCGTGCCGGTAAAACCCTTCTGCTACTTCGGAGAGCTGGTGCACAGTAAAATAAAGATCGTCAAGCGAAAAATATGCAGCCACTGATGGCGGCAAATTAAGCGATTTCAGCCTCTGAAGCAACATAGTGCTCTTCCCAGTACCGCGAGCTCCCTTGATTCCTATCAGCCGATTCCTCCAATTTACCCCGTCGAAAAGATAACGTCGTTTTTTGGAAAGTGTACGCGCAACCAAACTTTCTGATTTTTGAAGCAATTTTTCCATTTTGCACTTTTTAACATGCAAATATACTAAATTTATGCATATCACAATGTGCATAAATAAGTCAATTGCTTAGTGTATACGAAGCTTTTACAGCTATAATAACTTCGTTTAATCGTATTTCGAAATCATTTTTTTAAACTGCACACCAACGCAAGACACTTTAACCCTCCTCCGTAGAAACAATCAGGCTAAATCCGCCTTTTTCTGGTTCTGAAAAAGTTAAATAATACGTTCTGTTGTTATCATCGCTTGCCCCTGATATCAAATTCCCGAATTGCGAATTCACTTCCTGAGCTATCTGATAGGGAGACAAAAAAAAAACAGATAAACCGGCTTTTCCTGCATCACTCTTTCCCTGTTTAGCTCTGCAAGTGTCCCATTAAATATTTTCACATCTCCGGCCACATCTTTTATGATCAGCTCCCGTAGCCTTTCTGAAATCTGGCGATAAAAAACAGGAAGTGAATTGGGATCGGGGTATTCCCTTAGGTAGGCACGCGCTTCATCCACACCCCAGCTCTTTGCACGATAGAAAGTGGAGCATTGCGCCGATATGGCTTTTAAAGCTGTAACATACTTACCCTTTGGATAGTACTCCATATAACGTTGGTAAGCATACAGTGTACCGCCTATGACATGGTTGTATGCCTCAAGCTCTCTTTTTTCTAGCTTTTCCTCAAAAGCCTCCAATCTCCGCTTTTCCTCGGCTTCGTAGGAGCGAAGATGTTGTTTAGGAACAATGGTGTAGACGTCCGATGACTCGGGAAATGATATGTATTTTGTATTTTTTTTCTTTCCGTAGGCGCGCAGCCATTTGTCGAATTGCGTAGCCGACACCGCTTCCTTTTTTAACACCCTATTTTTGACTACCGAGTACTGCGGAACCCGGATACGTTCGGCAGTATTGTGCAAAGGCCGGATCTCACCGGCCACAGGGACACGAACAGAACACGAACTCAGGATTAAGAGTATAGATATCGCTACCGGATAATATTTTTTGAAACGCATAACTATGGGGACAACCTGGAATAACTTCTCATGATCTAAATGTCCCCTTCTCAACCATCACAACCAAGGTGATTTACATTAAAACAGGCAAATCAAGCACGAAAACCGGTCTTTCGCGCATGAAGGAAAATACCGGACAGGTAAAATACGATTAAAACAGGCGTCCTCACGTAGACTCAGCCTCATCCCGGTAGCGGTCGGGGTTTACAACTTATTTTCCTGCCAGACCTTAAAATCCTTCAGCTTCCTAAAGACAATTACTCGCTAAAAAACGCCATCAGACTCCTCGTCGCATGTACAATGTTAGCCTTTCGCCTCAGCAAATGACCTTCGTCATCATACATGATCACCTCCTTATTCATCATGAAAAAGGAATTCCACCAAATATTCCGCCTTCGTGACTCGGCGCTAAAATTATGGTCATTTTTACCCAAAATATATAAAGCCGGCGACAAGTTCCTGGATGGTGGCCCCGAGTGCAGCCCAACAAGCGACGCAACCCCTTTAATCCCTTCAGAATCCCGCTTCAGCACCTCCTCCAGGTACAAATTTCCGCTACTGATAGAAAACAAGTACAAATTCAACTGAGGATGCTCCCGCGAGATAAATTTTTTCCATTCGAGCAGGTCAAGTATGGCCTCATCACTCGTGTGTTTGAGATATGATTTTCCGTAGCCCACCGACGTCCGGAAATTAGGGACATAGATCGTGTATCCGTTGCTGGCCAGATTCACTAATATATCATCCCAACGGGGCGAGAAGTCACTGCGTCCGGGAATTCCTCCCTTCATCATCAGGATAACGCCCTTGGGACGGGCTGAATGCTTGGAAGAGGCAATCTTATAACCATAGGAGTTTCCGGAAGGACTCGTCACAAAAGAGGCAAGCACATCCGTTTTCGGTCGTCGGGAATCGTAAAAAATAGTCTTTCGGCTACTCAGATTATACCGACACAAAGACCGTGGAAGATTAATATCCGAATAAGTAAATATAACGTCATCCCCCGCCAAAAGATAACTAAAAACAACTCCGTCCCGGGTTATCGTTTCTTTATTCCTGTTTTTATCCAGGAAGGATAGTAAGTACTTGCTCTCCCGGATTTCGAGAAAATACAGCC
>CAZAVR010000137.1:0-831 GCA_964488435.1 uncultured Cytophagales bacterium
CTGCCCTCCGGGCGACAAGGGATATTCCCAGATAAGTCCGACTGACAATCTCGTTGCGGCTTACCAGATGGCGGACGGAAGGGCATTTAGCTGGTCGGATACCGCTATGGCAGCCCGTCCTTATGAAGGAAGGGAGCCGCGTTTTTATGCTAGTATTCTGTACCACGGAGCTACCTGGAAAGACCGCAAAATTGATACCCGCGAGGGCGGTGTTGATGGTTATGCCATCGGTGGCGGGACCACAAGTACGGGTTACTATATGAAGAAGCTGTTTGACGGATCCGTGAAAACACAGGATGTCGGATTTCAGCCGGGTGAGCTTACCTTCTATTTTATGCGTTACGCAGAAGTGCTGCTTATCAAGGCCGAGGCACTGGCAGAGCAGGGACAGTTGGGGGATGCACTGACCGCATTGAACAAAGTGAGACGCAGAGCCGGTTTTACAGAGGACCTGACGGCAGGCAGTAAGGAGAATTTTATGCAGTTGCTTCGTCATGAACGTCTGATCGAACTGGCATTTGAAGGCCACCGTTACTGGGATCTTCGTCGCTGGGATCTCGCCAAAACGGTTTTGAATGGCTCAAACGCCCGTGGCAGAGTGCCGGTGGCTGCTGCCAATGGAAAGATTACTTATCGGGAAGTGGATGCTGACAACGGGAGGAAGCGCGTGTTTCCCGAGCGCTACAATCGTTTCCCGGTTCCTGCATCCGAGATCCAGAGAAATGCGCTGATGCAGCAGTTTGATGAGTGGAAGTAATTTTTATGTTAATCATGAATGCGCCTCAGAGATCATCCGGAAGCATCGTGTATGACTATGTTCGGCAAGTTCGA
>CAZAVR010000137.1:841-4270 GCA_964488435.1 uncultured Cytophagales bacterium
AATCAATTAATAATAGACAGATGAAAAGATCATATTTGTTAGCGGCGGGCTGTTGGGTGCTGATGTTATGTGGCGTGGTGTCCTGTGAGCAGGTGGACCTTAAAGAGGGCGTCACTACACAGCAAGGCCTGCTGAATTTTTCAATTTCCATCCCGGGAGAAGCCATAGAATATCCTGCAGCTACTCCGGGGCCTTACAAAAGCGGTGACACGATCGTAGTCAGAGTTCCTTCAACCGAGGAGAGTCCGTTGAATACCACCAGATTGAAGCCATTTGCCAGTATCGGGCACAATAGCGTCATAGAGCCCGCGCTGGGCGGTGAGATGGACCTGAGCAAACCATTGGCGATCCGAGTGACCGATGGAAATGGAGTAGTATCCAATTATTTCGTAAAAGTAGTGCCGACATTGCCTAAAACTGTATTCTCGAAAATGTGGTTTAAGAATGCGACGGAACTCGGTATCAAGCGGACCAATATTTCCGGCTTGACGGTAGTAGGTGATTACCTGCTTGTTGCCGATTTCAACGGAGGAACTGTAGGCGTGGACAACGGGATCCGTGTATTGAACAAAAGCACCGGTGAACTGGTGAAGTCAATTGCACCTCCTACCACCTATTGCATGCAGGTAACAGCGGATGATGCAGGCCATTTTATTATCAACAGGTACAATATTTACTCAGCCGGCTTCATGGTGTACTACTACGAGGATGTAGACAGTGCGCCCAAGTTGCTGTTGAATTATACCGCAGCTGCCGGATGTCCTGTCAACCTGGGGCGCAAGGTGAGTGTCATCGGAAATCTGAAGTCGGGTAGAGCTTATGTTTATGCGACCACGAATGGAAATAATCTCATACATTATTGGGAATTCCTCGATGGTGTCCCGGTCAAAACAGAGCCCACAATCATCCGTTACGCCGCGGCTGAACCCTGGACTTATGCCCATGTCAAACGTAAATCGCTTGATGCCGTATCTGAGCATTACCTTACGTTCTGTAATTATAACGCTTCCGATCCGAACCTTTTGCAGGGGAGCCGTTTTGTATCCTTCAGCAATGACATGGAAGTTACACCCATGGCGAAACAAAACCATTACTATAAGGTACTCGGCTTCGATGTCTTTAAAATCGGCGGAGAGGAATACACGACTATGCTCACCCAGGGGTACTGGGCCTGGGACGCTACGCATCTGAAGGTGTTTGAAACTGATAATCCTGCCAACTTCAGTAAAACGCCCGGAGCCGAAGGTTATAGCAGCTTTATGTTGTTTGAATCCGAAGCGTACGGCGGTACAAATTACAACAGATATGGTGATGTAGTAGCTGAGGTTAGGGGTAATGACGTTTATTTCTATGCTTCCATGGCGACGAATGCGGCAGGAAATGCCGGAGTCATGGTGTACCGTATGCGATATAATAAACCCTGATTCGTGTGACCCTGCTCAGGGCGGATGAATAACAAGGGCTTCATCGCTTGTTTGAATTCCTGAATGAAGCGCCTTCCTTTTCCCTTCCGGTCACTAATCTGGCCGGGAGGGGTGGAAGGTTTTCAAAACTCCCTCTCCATTGACAATACTATTGGCCTATGCAATCAGTTTATAAGCGGCTGGTTTCGTTTGAAACCGCTTGCCTCCTGCTTTTTCTTCTGCTCCGCTCCAACCTGGTTTTTCCGCAAAATTATCAGGCTCCGGCTTTATCTCATCCGGAATCCTGGTCGGTGGTGATCGTGCCGGATCCGCAGGGATATACCAAATTTTTAAGAAATCAGCCGATCCTGGATCTGATGGTCAGCTGGATTGAAGACAACCGGAAGAAGCTCAACATCGGAATGGTGCTTTGTACCGGCGACCTGGTAGAGCATAATTACATCAATGAAGTTCCAAAGGAAAACGGAGATCAGATAAGCGACTCCCAGTGGAGAAGTGTAAGTAGTGCTTTTGGTCGCCTTGACGGAAAAGTTCCTTATATTCTTTGCACGGGGAACCACGATTATGGAACTGGCAGTAGTGAAAACCGGTATTCGCAGTTCAACAGCTATTTTCCGCCGGTGAGAAATTCATTGAATCGCCAGGCGCTTGTGGAGATGGCGCCAAACGCCGAAGGGGTAAAGACGCTGGAGAATGCTGTCTATGAGATAAAACCACCGTTCGGTCCACCGCTGCTGGTTTTCTCGCTGGAATTTAATCCCCGTAAAGCAATAGTGGACTGGGCGAAGGGTGTAGCAGCCCGGCCTTTATTCAAGGGTCACAGAGGTATAGTGTTGACCCATAGTTATATGCGCTCAGGAGTACGTGATAACATGCGTATTGAAAAAGAAGACTATACACCCGGTTTCAGTGATTATACGGTCGGAGAGCAGTTGTGGAAGCAGTTGATAGAGCCTTCAGCCAATATCGGGATGGTTTTTTTGCGGACATGTTATTGATGTGGCCACTCATGCCGGGCACGTAGGTTTCCGTTCAGATAAGAACAGGGCAGGACGGAAAGTAAACCAAATGCTGTTCAATGCACAAAATGAAGGAGGAAACTGGAAAGGGAACGGAGGCGACGGTTGGATCAGAATCCTGGAATTTTTGCCTGATGGAAAAACGGTGAAAGTGAAGACTTTCTCTCCGCTCTTCGCCATTTCGCCCTCCACCCGGCATCTGGCCTGGCGTAAGGAAGCTTTTGATGAGTTTGAATTTACCTTGGATTAAAAGAATACACACAGAAAGAAATAGAATAATCGGATCTGACCCATGAAAACTAAAATATGGATGTTTGGCTTACTGGCACTTTTTGGTTTCAGCACACAGCCGGCCGCAGTTGAAAAAACCTTTCCGGGTAAAACAAAAATACTCCGGATTATGTCGTACAATATTCGGATTGCAAGTCCGCCGGTGATGGCATGGGGAGGCTCAGACCTCACCGCTACGGCTGCTGTCATTCGTAAATACCAGCCTGACCTTGTTGCGCTCCAAGAGGTCGATGCTTTTACCGATCGTTCGGGTAAGGGCGTTGATCAGGCAAAGGAATTGGGGAAACTAACAGGTATGCACGCCCATTTTGCGAAAGCGGTGGACAGAAGCAACGGCGACTATGGCGTCGCAGTTTTGTCCCGATACCCTATTCTTAAAGCCGAAAGTTATCGTCTCACGGTTGTTTCCGGCCACCCGGAGGCTGAGATAAGAGGCGTGGCCGCGATCACGGTGAAAACCCCGCTGGGGAAGATAGTGCTCGTGTCAGCTCATTTAGACCATTTAAGTGACACCGACCGTGCACATCAGATCGTCCAGCTGAACGAGATTCTCCGCAAATACGAGGGGCAGCCGGTTATCTTAGGCGCTGATCTCAATACCACTCCGGATAATCCCGTCATTCAGGGCCTTACAAAGTACCTTTCTGTTCCTTGTACAGATTGTGCTTACACTTTTCCGCATACGGCTCCTGTGT